>NZ_JBATLB010000142.1:0-20981 GCF_049669965.1 Muriicola sp.
CTTGAAAACAAGATCGTGTTCGGTAACCCGTATATTCCTGTAATTGCTCTCGATTAAGATCCCGGTCAGGCGCCCTGCCTTGTCAGCCTCCTGTATGTCTTTTTCAAAACAAAAGGTGTTCAGTTACGTTATTTAACTTCAATGACCCACTTTAAAAGCCTGTACGCCGGGGTAATAGGCCACAGAACCTAATTCTTCCTCAATACGCAACAATTGATTGTATTTTGCCATTCGGTCAGACCGTGAGGCCGAACCAGTTTTAATCTGCCCGGTGTTTAGCGCTACAGCAAGATCTGCAATGGTATTGTCTTCGGTTTCGCCAGATCTGTGAGACATGACACTGGTATAGCCGGCATTCTTTGCCATGTTTACGGCTGCAATGGTCTCGGTCAAGGTTCCTATCTGGTTTACCTTTATTAAAATGGAATTAGCAATACCTTCCTTTATTCCTTTTGAAAGTCTGGTTACGTTGGTCACAAAGAGGTCGTCCCCAACCAGCTGTACTTTATCCCCAACTAAATCAGAAAGTATCTTCCATCCTTTCCAATCGTTTTCGTCCATCCCGTCTTCAATGGAAATGATAGGGTATTTTTCACAAAGTGAAGCCAGGTATTTAGCTTGTTCTTCCGAGCTTCTGATCGCTCCTTTTTCTCCTTCAAATTTAGTGTAATCGTACTTTCCGTTTACGTAGAATTCGGCAGCAGCACAGTCTAAAGCTACCATAACATCATCTCCAAGGGTGTAGCCGGCCTTTTTTACTGCCTTGGCAATAGTGTCTAAGGCATCTTCGGTTCCGTCGAGGGTAGGCGCAAACCCACCTTCGTCTCCTACAGCAGTGCTCAGGCCCCTGTCGTGCAGTACCTTCTTAAGGTTGTGAAATATTTCAGTACCCATTTGTATGGCATGGGAAAAATTCTTGGCTTTTACCGGCATTACCATAAACTCCTGAAAGGCGATGGGAGCGTCGGAATGAGAGCCTCCATTGATGATGTTCATCATAGGAACAGGTAAGGTATTGGCACTGACTCCGCCTATGTACCTGTAGAGCGACATGCCCATTTCATTGGCTGCTGCCTTGGCAACTGCCAGAGATACCCCTAAAATGGCATTGGCGCCTAATTTAGATTTGTTGGGGGTCCCATCAAGGTCTATCATGGTTTGATCTATAAGGTTCTGATCAAAGACCATCATGCCACGTACCTGATCGGCTATTTTTGTGTTGACATTCTCCACTGCCTTCATGACGCCTTTGCCCATAAATGCACTGCCTCCGTCTCTTAATTCAACTGCTTCGTGTTCGCCTGTAGAAGCCCCGGAAGGAACCGCGGCCCTTCCTAAAACACCATTTTGTGTTACGACGTCTACCTCTACGGTAGGATTTCCTCTTGAGTCAAATATTTGACGGGCGTGTACATCCAGGATGATACTCATAATTACTTGCTTTATTAGGTTGATTTCAATTATAACAAAGATACAAAAGGCCTGTGGGAATTAAAGTTCTTTCAAAATTTATTGCCCTATATTCGGCTCTCTTATACCAAAATATCCTTCTTACTGTGCTCTCTGATCATTTCAAAATACTGATCAAAAAGATAGGTCGCATCATGCGGACCCGGACTTGCCTCGGGATGGTACTGTACCGAGAATACATTTTTATTTTTCATACGGATACCAGCCACGGTCTGATCATTTAAATGGACATGTGTTATCACTAATTCCGGATGTGCCTCTGTTTGTTCTCTGTTGATGGCGAAACCATGGTTCTGAGAAGTGATCTCCCCCTTCCCTGTTTCTAAGTTGATTACAGGATGATTGATTCCCCGGTGTCCGTTGTACATCTTATAGGTAGAGACTCCATTAGCCAGCGCAATTACCTGATGTCCAAGACAAATGCCAAATAATGGCTTGTCTTGTGCAATGATGTCTTTTGCGGTTTGAATAGCCTCTTTCAAGGGCTCAGGATCTCCAGGCCCATTAGAAATAAAATATCCGTCGGGATTCCATGCCTCAAGTTCTGAAAAGCTGGCATCATATGGGAAGACCTTTATATAAGCATCCCTGGCCGCCAGGTTTCGAAGAATATTCTTTTTTATGCCAATATCTAGTGCTGCAATTTTGTAGGTGGCATCTTCATTACCAAAATAATAGGGCTCCCTTGTAGAAACCTTTGAAGATAGCTCCAGGCCTACCATGCTTGGCACTTTATTCAGGATCTCCTTAAGTTCATCTATGGCATCTACCCTTGTAGAGATAACCGCATTCATGGCACCGTGGTCTCTGATATAACTCACCAGTGCCCGGGTATCCACATCAGAAATTGCAAGTAGCTTGTTGTTTGTTAGAAATTCCTGAAGGCTGCTATCTGCATTGGGTCTGGAATATTCATAACTGAAATTCTTACAGATCAGACCTGAAATTTTTACAGAGGCAGATTCAACCTCGTCTTTATTAACCCCATAGTTACCAATATGGGCATTGGTCATTACCATTAGTTGTCCGAAATACGAAGGGTCCGTGAAAATTTCCTGATAACCTGTCATACCGGTATTGAAACACACTTCACCATAGGCGGTGCCTTCGGTATTCCCAACGGACTTTCCATAAAAGATGGTGCCATCTGCTAATAATATTAAAGCTTTCTTTTTGGTCTGATACTTCATTGAACTGCAATTTTTAAGATTTCACAAATAAACATAAAAAAAGGATAGACTTTTAGGTCTATCCTTTTCAAATTTTTCATACGTTATAAACATCCTATTCCTTTGAATCATCTGTTTTAGTTTCCTCCGGACTCTCTTTTTCTTTCTTTGGAGCCTCTTCCGTTGGCTTTTCAGCTTTTGGTGCCTTGGCCTCCGGAGTCTTTACTTCAGCTTTCTCAGCTTGTGGAGTTTCAACCGCCACCTCGTTCTTCTCCTCTGCAGCTACAGCAGTGGTATCAGACTTCTTGGCAGTTCGGCTTCTTCTGGTAGTTTTCTTTTTCTTCGCCTTACCTGCATTGTAGATCTCATTGAAATCTACCAATTCTATCATGGCCATATCCGCATTATCGCCCAAGCGATTCCCAAGTTTTATGATCCTGGTATATCCTCCTGGTCTATCGGCTACTTTTTCAGAAACCGTACTAAACAATTCTGAAACCGCGTATTTATCTCTAAGGTTCTTAAAAACAATTCTTCTGTTGTGTGTCCCTTTTTCAGCAGACACATTATTTTCTGCCTTTGATTTGGTGATCAATGGTTCAATAAACTGTTTTAAGGCCTTAGCCTTTGCTACTGTGGTATTGATTCTTTTGTGCTCAATCAGGGAACAGGCCATATTAGCCAACATAGCAGATCTATGCGCCGTTTTTCTTCCTAAATGATTGACTTTCTTGCCGTGTCTCATCGTTCTATGCTATCTGGTCCTTATCACAGCCCTATATGGATAGGTCCGGATAAAAACAATAATTAATCTTTATCTAATTTATATTTTGACAGGTCCATTCCAAAATTCAATCCCTTGTTGATCACAAGTTCTTCCAATTCTGTCAAGGATTTTTTACCAAAATTCCTGAATTTCATCAGGTCGTTCTTATTAAAAGAAACCAGGTCTCCCAAGGTATCTACTTCTGCCGCCTTTAAGCAATTCAAGGCTCTTACAGACAGATCCATGTCAACCAATTTGGTTTTTAACAGTTGTCTCATATGCAGTGACTCCTCATCATAGGTTTCTGTTTGAGCTATCTCATCTGCCTCCAGGGTGATGCGCTCGTCAGAGAACAACATAAAGTGATGAATCAACACTTTTGCAGCTTCTGTTAAAGCATCTTTTGGGTGTATAGACCCATCTGATACGATCTCGAAAATCAGTTTCTCGTAATCTGTCTTTTGCTCTACCCTGAAGTTCTCAATGCTGTATTTTACATTTTTCACCGGAGTGAAGATAGAATCTACTGCAATGCTTCCAATAGGAGCGTTCGCTTTCTTATTTTCCTCTGCAGGTACGTAGCCTCTTCCTTTTTCGATGATTAATTCCATATTGATACTCACCTTAGGATCCATATTGCAGATCACCAAATCCGGATTCAACACCTGAAATCCTGAGATAAATTTTTGAAAATCACCAGCGGTAAGTTGTTCTTTCCCACTTACAGAAACCGAAACGGTTTCTTCATTTACGTCTTCAATCTGTCTTTTAAAACGAACTTGTTTAAGGTTGAGGATAATTTCCGTAACATCTTCTACTACTCCTTCAATAACGGAAAATTCGTGTTCAACTTTATCTATCCTCACCGAAGTAATCGCGAATCCCTCCAAAGACGAAAGCAATACTCTTCTGAGTGCGTTCCCAACAGTTAATCCATAACCAGGTTCCAAAGGGCGAAATTCAAACTTCCCTTCGAAATCTGAGGAATCGATCATTATAACTTTATCGGGTTTTTGAAAATTAAATAATGCCATAGTCGGATATGTGTTGTTTATTTAGAGTATAACTCAACGATTAATTGTTCTTTGATATTCTCAGGAATCTGAAGTCTTTCCGGAATGGAAACAAAAGTTCCTTCCATCTTGTCAGTATTCCATGTAATCCACTCGTATACGCTACTATTTGCGGCCAAAGAGTCTCCGATGGCTTGCAACGATTTCGATTTTTCCCTTACACCAACAACATCACCTGCTTTTAAAGAATAAGAAGGAATATTTACTAATTCTCCATTCACGGTAAGATGTCTGTGAGACACCAATTGTCTGGCCCCACTTCTGGTAGGAGAAATCCCCATTCTGTAGACCACATTGTCTAAACGGGCTTCACATAACTGCAATAGTACTTCCCCTGTTACTCCTTTGCTTCGGTTGGCCTTGGCAAATAAATTCCGGAATTGTTTTTCCAAAATTCCATAGGTGTACTTTGCTTTCTGCTTTTCCATTAACTGAATAGCGTACTCTGATTTTTTTCCACGGCGTCTGTTGTTTCCGTGTTGTCCTGGAGGGTAGTTCTTTTTCTCAAAAGACTTGTCATCTCCAAATATCGCCTCACCAAATTTCCGGGCGATCTTAGTTTTAGGTCCTGTGTATCTTGCCATCTTCTTTTAAATTAAAAGTGTGATTATGAATTAAGGCTTATCCTTCGATAATCGTAACTACACTTTTGTGAGAAATCTATATTAGGATTTGTAATGAAATTAAACTCTTCTTCTTTTAGGTGGCCTGCAGCCATTGTGTGGCATTGGAGTCACATCGATGATCTCAGTAACCTCAATTCCTGCATTGTGCAAAGATCTGATAGCAGATTCACGTCCATTTCCCGGACCCTTCACATATACCTTCACTTTTCTCAAACCAGCTTCATGAGCGGTTTTTGCGCATTCTTCAGAAGCTATCTGAGCAGCATAGGGCGTATTTTTCTTAGAACCTCTGAAACCCATTTTACCGGCAGATGCCCATGAAATCACATCTCCTTTTTTATTGGTAAGGGAGATAATGATATTGTTGAACGAAGCAGTAATATGCGCTTCTCCAGTAGATTCTACAATTACCTTACGCTTTTTCGTTGTTTTTGTACCTGTCTTTGCCATACTACGCCTTATTACTTAGTGGCCTTCTTCTTGTTAGCCACTGTTTTTCTTTTTCCTTTTCTTGTTCTGGAATTATTCTTGGTTCTTTGTCCACGCAAAGGAAGACCGGATCTGTGCCGGATACCTCTGTAACAACCAATGTCCATGAGCCTTTTGATATTCAGCTGATTCTCTGAACGCAATTCACCTTCGATCTTATAAGAAGAAACTACATCCCGGATACGACCAATTTCATCGTCATTCCAATCAGATACTTTAGTATCTGCACTTACTTTGGCTTTCTCCAATATTTCCAGTGATCTGCTTTTACCTATTCCGAAGATGTAGGTAAGTGCAATCACACCTCTTTTTTGTTTTGGGATATCTACCCCTGCAATTCTTGCCATAATTACCCTTGTCTTTGTTTGAATCTAGGATTCTTCTTATTAATTACGTACAATCTGCCTTTTCTGCGAACAATTTTGCAGTCGGCACTTCTCTTTTTTATGGATGCTCTTACTTTCATGTTTCGAGTTTCTTAATATCTATATGTAATTCTAGCCTTGCTCAAATCATATGGACTCATTTCGAGCTTCACCTTATCGCCTGGCAACAATTTAATGTAATGCATCCGCATCTTTCCTGATATGTGAGCGGTGACCACATGACCATTTTCCAACTCTACCCTAAACATGGCATTGGATAATGCTTCAATAATACTTCCGTCTTGCTCTATAGCTGCTTGCTTGGCCATAATTCTATGCTACTTTTCTATTTTTACCTGTTTTCATCAGTCCGTCATAGTGTCTGTTCAAGAGATATGCGTTCACTTGCTGAACCGTATCAATTGCAACGCCTACCATAATCAGCAGTGAGGTACCTCCATAAAACAACGCCCATCCTGCCTGAATATCCATTAACTTCACAACAATTGCCGGTAGTACTGCCAACAGCGCTAAAAATACAGATCCGGGTAAGGTGATCAGGGACATGATCTTATCCAGAAAACTACCTGTTTCTTTGCCGGGGCGTATTCCGGGGATAAACCCGCCGCTTCTCTTGAGATCATCGGCCATTTTATTTGTTGGCACAGTGATCGCCGTATAGAAATACGTAAAAATGATGATCAATAAGCCAAATAAAATATTATATGCCAATCCAAAAATATCCTGGAACTGAACTTCCATCCATTGCCCGATGGCGGTATCATTAAACGTTCTTCCTAACAATCCGGGTGCAAACATAATTGCCTGAGCAAAGATGATGGGCATAACTCCGGAAGCGTTCAACTTCAACGGAATATATTGCCTGGATCCCATTATGTTTTTCTCGTATCCGCCAGAGGCAGACCTCCTTGCGTATTGCACGGGTATCCTTCTGGTGGCCATTACGAGTAGTACGCTCAATAAGATTACCACGAACCACAAGATAATTTCAACCAGGATCAACATTGGCCCTCCATTTCCATCCCATCTTGTAACAGCTTCCTGCACAAAAGACTGTGGCATGGTAGCAATGATCCCTATCATAATCAACAGGGAGATCCCGTTTCCGATTCCTTTATCCGTGATCTTCTCACCCAGCCACATCGCAAAGACACAACCGGTTACCAAAATGATCACAGAAGGAACAATAAAGTTCAGGCCTTTCCCTAACAAAAAGGCGCTATCTGGCACTCCAAGGGCTCCTAGGCTATATAAATAAGCTGGTGCCTGTACAATACAGATCCCGATGGTTAGCCATCGAGTAATTTGATTCTTTGTTTTTCTACCGCTTTCGCCTTCCTTGTCTAACTTTTGAAGGTAGGGAACTGCTATCCCCATTAACTGCACCACAATAGATGCAGATATGTAGGGCATAATTCCCAGGGCAAAAACAGAAGCATTGGCAAATGCACCTCCTGTAAAGGCATTCAGAAGCCCCAGAATCCCTGATTCTGTGTTGGAGGACAGTTCTGCCAATTGTGAGGTATCAATACCGGGAAGAACCACTTGGGCACCAAAACGGTACACAACCAGTAAGCCGAGGGTCAGTAAAATCCTGTTCCTTAGCTCCTCAATCTTCCAAATATTTGATATGATCTCAAAAAATTTCTTCATAGTGCCTGCTCTGTTATAACGTTATGGCTTCTCCGCCTGCAGCTTCAATCGCCTTTTTGGCAGTTGCAGTGTATTTGTGTACTGAGATCTTTAGTGGGGCTTTTAATTCTCCGCCACCAAGGATTTTTACCAAATCGTTTTTTCCAGCTAAATTATTTACTATCAGATCTTCAATAGTCACGGTTTTCTTAATAGCGCCTTTGTCTACTAGTTCCTGAAGTGTATCCAGGTTGATACCGCGGTATTCAATTCTGTTTATATTGGTAAAACCAAACTTAGGAACTCTGCGCTGTAACGGCATCTGACCCCCCTCGAAACCTACTTTCTTAGAGTATCCAGAACGAGATTTTGCACCTTTGTGACCTCTGGTGGCAGTGCCTCCTTTTCCGGAGCCTTGTCCTCTACCAATGGTCTTTCCATCTTTATGGACAGAACCTTTTGCTGGTTTTAAATTGCTTAAATTCATTTGAACACTTATTTCTTAAGCTTCTTCTGTAGAAACCAAATGTTTAACTTTATTGATCATCCCTAGGATAGTGGCCGAATCATCGTGAACTACCTCTTGTCCTATCTTACGCAATCCCAATGCCTCTAATGTCCTCTTTTGGTTCTTAGGTCTTTTGATACTGCTTTTTAACTGTGTGACTTTTATCTTTCCCATGGCTCCTTATCCTTTAAATACTTTATCCAAGGCAATACCGCGTTGAGTAGCTACCGTTTTTGCATCCCTTAGTTGTAAAAGCGCATCGAAAGTTGCCTTTACCACATTATGTGGATTTGATGAGCCCTGAGATTTAGACAAAACGTCTTGTACCCCAACAGCTTCGAGGACAGCTCTCACTGCTCCACCAGCTATTACCCCGGTACCGTGTGATGCTGGTTGAATATACACCCTGGCGCCACCATATTTTCCTTTTTGTTCATGAGGCAAGGTGCCTTTAGTCAAAGGAATTCGAATAAGGTTCTTTTTAGCATCTTCAATTGCTTTGGCAATAGAAGTAGCTACATCCTTAGATTTTCCAAGACCATGACCTACCACGCCACTTTCATCTCCTACCACTACGATCGCAGAAAAACCAAAAGCTCTTCCCCCCTTAGTTACCTTGGTAACCCTTTGAACACCTACCAGGCGATCCTTAAGTTCAAGACCTCCGGGTTTTACTGTTTCTACATTTTTGTATTTACCGTACATAGTATCAATTAAAATTTTAATCCACCTTCTCTGGCGCCTTCTGCCAATGATTTCACCCTACCGTGATATAAGTTCCCACCACGATCAAAAGCAACTGCATCGATCCCGGCTTTCTTTGCCTTTTCGGCTACTGCCTTTCCTACCTGTGCGGCTATTTCCATTTTGGTGCCTTTACTTTTGCTAAGCTCCTTGTCTCTGGATGAAGCAGATGCCAGGGTTTCCCCTTTGGTATCGTCTATCACCTGTGCGTAGATCTCCTTATTGCTTCTGTAAACAGACAAGCGTGGTCTTGCAGCAGTGCCAAAAGAAATCTTTCGGATTCTCTTCTGGATGCGTTCTCTTCTTTGTGTTTTTGATAATCCCATAATACTGTTCTTATGCTGATTTACCTGCTTTTCTTCTTAATTGTTCCCCAACAAACTTGATCCCTTTTCCTTTGTAAGGCTCCGGCTTGCGGAAGGCTCGTATTTTGGCAGCAATCTGTCCTATCAATTGCTTGTCATGCGAGGTTAATTTGATGGTTGGGTTCTTTCCCTTTTCTGCTGTCGTTTCAACTTTTACTTCAGGAGTAATGTCAAAAACAATATTATGTGAGAATCCGAGGGCCAGATCTAGTTTCTGACCTTGGTTAGTGGCTCTGTATCCTACCCCAACCAATTCTAATTCTTTTGTCCATCCTTTAGAAACTCCTTCGATCATATTAAAGATCAGGGATCTGTAAAGTCCGTGTTTTGCTTTGTGTTCCTTAGAATCTGAAGGCCTGGTCACCCATACTTGGTTGTCCTCTACTTTAATAGCTACCCCAGAGAATTCTTGGGTAAGATCTCCCAATTTCCCTTTTACAGAGATTATATTCTCCTGGATCTCTACGGTAGTCCCCTCAGGGATTGCTATCGGATTGTTTCCTATTCTAGACATGTTCTTTAACTTTTATTCGGTTTAATAAACGTAGCACAAAACTTCGCCGCCTACGTTATCTTTTTTGGCTTGTTTGCTGGTCATTACCCCGTGAGAGGTAGAAACAATTGCAACTCCCAATCCGTTTAAAACCCTTGGTAAATCTTCAGATGCAGCGTACTTACGCAATCCTGGCTTACTGATACGTTGTATTTTCTTAATGACCGGTTCTTTGGTCTGCTTATCGTATTTCAAAGCAATTTTTATGGTACCCTGAACTGTATTCTCCTCAAATTTATAACTAAGGATATATCCCTGATCGAATAAGATCTTGGTAATCTCCTTCTTTAAATTGGAAGCCGGTATTTCAACTACCCTGTGACCCGCTCTACTGGCGTTTCTCACTCTTGTTAAATAATCTGCTATAGGATCTGTAAACATCTTCTTGCCTTTTTATATGATATTACCAACTTGCTTTTTTAACCCCCGGGATCAAACCTTTATTGGCCATTTCTCTGAACATTACTCTGGACAGGCCAAAAGTTCTCATGTAGCCCTTTGGTCTTCCCGTTAGCTTGCAACGATTGTGCATGCGCACAGGAGAAGCATTCCTCGGTAATTTTTGCAACGCATCATAGTCTCCGGCCTCTTTCAGGGCTTTTCTCTTTTCTGCGTATTTTGCTACTGTTTTTGCCCTTTTGCGTTCACGGGCTTTCATTGATTCTTTAGCCATACTAATTCTTTTTAAAAGGTAGACCCAGTTCTGACAACAAGGATTTTGCTTCTTTATCTGTTTCAGCGGAGGTAACAAATGTGATATCCATTCCGTTGATTCTATTGATCTTGTCGATGTTGATCTCAGGAAAAATAATTTGCTCGGTAATTCCAAGGTTGTAATTCCCCCGACCATCGAAACCGGTAGCTCTTATTCCCTGAAAATCTCGTACCCTGGGCAAAGCTGTTGTTACCAACCTATCAAGGAATTCGTACATCCGCTCTCCTCGTAAGGTTACTTTTGCACCAATTGGCATACCTTTCCTCAGTTTGAAAGACGCAACGTCTTTCTTGGAAATGGTAGAAACTGCACGCTGACCTGTGATCATCGTCATTTCCTCTACTGCATGATCAATGAGCTTCTTGTCTGCCACAGCAGCACCAACCCCTCGGCTGACCACAATTTTCTTTAATTTAGGTACCTGCATGATGTTGTCATACCCAAATTCCTCCTTCAGCGCGGCTATCACGCGCTCTTGGTATTCTTTCTTTAATCTTGGAACGTAAGCCATAACTATATTACCTCGTTAGATTTTTTTGAAACCCGCACTTTCTTTCCGTCTCTCATCTCATAGTGCACTCTGGTTGTATCACCAGATTTGGCATCTATCAATGACAAATTTGAAATATGAATGGGTGCTTCTTTTTTTACAATCCCTCCCTGTGGGTTTTTTGCACTTGGTTTCTCATGTTTTGAAACCAGGTTGGCACCCTCAATGATTGCTTTATTTTTTACGCGGTCTACGGTTACCACCTTACCTTCTGTACCTTTATGGTCTCCGGCTATGATGCGAACTGTATCCCCTGTTTTGATTTTTAATTTCATAGTCTGTATGTTTATAGCACCTCAGGGGCTAATGAAACAATCTTCATAAACTGTTTGTCCCTTAGCTCTCTGGCTACAGGTCCAAAAACCCTGGTTCCTCTCATTTCCCCGGTTGGGTTCAACAGAACACACGCATTGTCATCGAAACGGATGTATGAACCATCCGGTCTGCGTACCTCTTTTTTGGTGCGTACCACAACGGCGGTAGAAACTGCTCCCTTTTTGATTGTTCCGTTTGGGGTAGCCTCTTTTACAGATACCACAATTTTGTCCCCTACAGAAGCATATCTTCTTTTGGTTCCTCCAAGGACGCGGATAGTTAACACCTCTTTTGCTCCGGTGTTATCTGCCACTTTAAGTCTAGATTCTTGCTGTAACATAATTATTTAGCTCTTTCAAGGATTTCTACCAATCTCCAACATTTGGTCTTACTTAAAGGTCTTGTTTCCATGATCTTTACTGTATCGCCAATCTTGCAATCGTTGGTTTCATCGTGTGCAACATATTTCTTTGTCCGCAATACGAACTTACCATACATAGGATGTTTTACCCGCTTAACTTCAGAAACCACAATAGATTTCTCCATTCTGTTACTGGTTACAACACCTACCCGTTCTTTTCTTAAATTTCTTTTTTCCATAAAGCAGAACCCGTTATTGGTTTTCCCTTTTTGTTAATTCAGTTGCCAATCGCGCTACTGTTCTTTTCACTTTCCTCAATTGGAGTGGATTTTCCAGTGGCGTTACGGAATGAGCCATTTTCAAGTCGGCGTGTTGCTTCCTGAATTCAGCCACCTTTTCCTTTAATTCCTCTACCGATAATTCTATAATCTCTGATTGTTTCATGATCCTAATCCTTAAAAATTACGCGGCATCGTAATCCCTTGCCACAATAAATTTTGTTTTTACCGGTAATTTCTGCGCAGCCAAACGCAAGGCTTCCTGTGCTATATCCATTGGTACTCCGGCTACTTCGAACATAATTCGCCCTGGTTTCACAACAGCCACAAAATATTCCGGAGCTCCTTTACCTTTACCCATACGCACCTCTAGAGGCTTCTTGGTAATAGGCTTGTCTGGAAATATCTTGATCCATAGCTGCCCTTGCCTCTTCATATATCTTGTGGCAGCAATACGAGCCGCTTCTATCTGACGAGAGGTAATAAAGCTGGAGTCCATTGACTTAATTCCAAACATCCCGTTAGAGAGCTGAAAACCCCTTCCGGAATTTCCTTTCATTCGGCCTTTTTGCGCTTTACGAAACTTGGTTCTTTTTGGCTGTAACATTTCTTCCTACTACTTTAATATATATTACTTTCTTCTGCGTTTCTTTCCGGGATCGGACTTGTCTTTTCCTGTCCCCTTAGACATTCCCACTAATGGAGAAAGATCTCTTTTTCCGTATACTTCGCCTTTCATGATCCATACTTTCAAACCTAATCTTCCATAGGTAGTATGAGCCTCATCCATGGCATAGTCTATATCTGCTCTGAAAGTAGATAATGGAATACGTCCTTCTTTGTACGATTCTGAACGTGCCATTTCCGCTCCGTTCAAACGGCCCGATATCTGTATCTTAATTCCTTCAGCATTCATTCTCATGGCAGCTGCAATCGACATTTTAATCGCCCTACGGTATGAGATCCTATTTTCAATCTGACGGGCAATACTGGCCGCCACAAGATTTGCATCAACTTCAGGTCTTTTGATCTCGAAGATGTTGATCTGAACTTCCTTGTCCGTGATCTTCTTAAGCTCTTCTTTTAATTTATCTACTTCCTGACCCCCTTTACCAATGATGATACCAGGTCTTGCCGTGGTAATGGTAACAGTGATCAATTTCAAAGTTCTTTCAATAATTACTCTGGAAACACTTGCTTTTGCCAAACGCGCATGAACGTACTTACGGATCTTGTCATCTTCGGCAAGTTTATCACCGTAATCATTTCCTCCATACCAGTTAGACTCCCATCCTCTGATGATCCCTAAGCGATTTCCTATTGGATTCGTTTTTTGTCCCATACTAAGCTTCTGTATTATTGTTTGCTCCTACAACCAAAGTAACATGGTTAGAACGTTTTCTTATTCTGTGTGCTCTTCCCTGAGGAGCCGGTCTTAGACGTTTCAGCATACGACCAGAATCCACTCTGATTTCCTTCACAAACAGGTCTGCTTCTTCAATATTGGCATCCTCGTTCTTAGCTTGCCAGTTTGCAATCGCAGACAGCAATAATTTCTCTAATCTACGGGAAGCTTCTTTTGGATTAAAGCGCAAGATGGCAAGTGCTTTTTCTACTTCGGCACCTCTTACCAAATCTGCCACTAAACGCATCTTACGAGGCGAGGTAGGGCAATTGTTTAGTTTAGCGAATGCCAGCTCTTTTTTCTCTGCCTTAATTCTTTCGGCCATTTGTTTTTTACGAACTCCCATAGCTTACTTTTTACCTTTATTTTTTGCTCCGGCATGACCCCTAAAAGATCTTGTTGGAGAGAATTCGCCTAATTTGTGTCCTACCATGTTCTCTGTTACATATACAGGAACAAACTGCTTTCCATTATGTACAGCGATGGTCTGACCAACGAAATCTGGAGTGATCATTGAGGCTCTGGACCATGTTTTAATCACAGTCTTTTTTCCTGCATCTACATTCTGCTGGACTTTCTTTTCCAGGCTGTAATGAACGTAAGGTCCTTTTTTTAGTGAACGTGCCATTTCTTTCTACTTTTTATTTCTTTCTACGTTCTATAATATATCTGTTGGTATCCTTGGTCTTAGAACGAGTTCTAAATCCTTTTGCAGGAATACCATTCCTAGATCTTGGATGTCCTCCGGAAGCTCTTCCTTCTCCACCACCCATTGGGTGATCTACAGGGTTCATGGCTACCGGTCTTGTTCTTGGCCTTCTACCCAACCATCTGCTTCTTCCTGCTTTACCAGAAACGATCAACTGGTGGTCCGAGTTAGAAACCGCTCCAACCGTGGCCAGACAATTCCCAAGAACCATACGGGTTTCCCCTGAAGGTAATTTTATAGTAACATACTTGCCATCTTTTGCCATTAGCTGTGCAAAAGTTCCTGCGCTTCTTGCCATTACTGCTCCCTGACCAGGACGTAACTCAATACAAGAAATAATGGTTCCCAAAGGAATTTCACTCATGGGCAAGGCATTCCCGATCTCTGGTGCTACCCCGCTCCCTGCGAACACAGCTTGTCCTAGCTGTAAACCATTCTGGGCAATGATGTAGCTTTTCTCGCCATCCTTATATTGCAACAAGGCAATAAAGGCGGTTCTGTTAGGGTCGTATTGTATAGACTTAACTTCGGCCTCCACATTGTGCTTCGTCCTTTTAAAGTCGACTAAACGATACCTTCTTTTGTGACCTCCACCTCTATGGCGTATGGTCATCTTTCCATGACTGTTTCTACCTCCCGACTTTTTTAACGGAGCAAGCAAGCTTTTCTCCGGCTTATCAGCAGTAAGCGCGTCAAATCCGTTTACTACTCTAAATCGCTGACCGGGAGTGATCGGTTTTAATTTTCTAACTGACATTTTGTGTCTTTATAGATTACTGTAAAAATCAATGACATCGCCTTCCACAACATCCACAATTGCTTTTTTATAAGCATTTGTTTTACCCTGTTGAACACCTGTCTTGGTGTATTTGGTCTTTCGGTTCGGACCATAATTCATGGTACGTACCTTTTTTACGGAAACACCATAAGTAGCTTCAACCGCATCCTTGATCTGCAACTTGTTTGCTTTTGGATTTACGATAAAACCATAGCGATTGTGTAACTCACTATCGGCTGTCATCTTTTCCGTTATGATTGGCTTTATTAACACACTCATGATTTTCCTATTTATTTAAGTTGGATTCAATGCCTTCTATAGACCCTTCCAAAAGCACAATACTATTCGCGTTTAATATCTTGTAAGTGCTTAATTCTGAGTTAGTTATGACCTCTGAACCTCCTAAATTGCGCGACGACAAATATACGTTATTATTTGAATCGCCCAACACAAACAGGGACTTTTTATTTTCCAGACCCAGCCCCTTTAAAACCTGAATAAAATCCTTGGTCTTCGGGGACTCAAAATTGAAGTCTTCCACTACCATAATGGCATTCTCCTGACTCTTAAGACTCAAAGCCGATTTACGGGCTAAGCGCTTTAGGTTCTTGTTCAATTTTAAGCTGTAATCCTTTGGTCTTGGTCCAAATATTCTACCACCACCACGAAAAATAGGCGACTTAATACTACCCGCCCTGGCAGTTCCTGTTCCTTTTTGCTTTTTAATCTTACGGGTACTCCCTACGATCTCTGCTCTTTCCTTGGCCTTGTGGGTACCTTGCCTCTGATGTGTCCTGTACTGCTTAACATCCAGATAGATGGCATGGTTATTAGGCTCTATCTTAAAAACAGCGTCAGAAAGGTCTGCCTTTCTCCCTGTCTCTTTTCCTTTAATATCTAATACTGCTACCTTCATTATTTCTCGATGGTTACGTACCCATTTTTATGTCCGGGAATGGCACCTTTTACAACGATCAGGTTTTTTTCCGGCACTACTTTTAATACTTTCAGGTTTTGAACAGTTACTCGTTCACCCCCCATTCTACCTGCCATCTTCATACCTTTGAAAACTCTGGCCGGATACGAGGCCGCACCAATAGATCCCGGTGCTCTTAAACGGTTGTGCTGTCCGTGAGTAGCTTGTCCAACACCGCCAAAGCCATGTCTTTTTACCACTCCCTGGAACCCTTTACCTTTGGAAGTTGCGGAAACATCCACAAACTCTCCTTCCACAAAAAGGTCCACGCCCAGCGTATCCCCTAATTTGTGTTCTCCTTCAAAATAACGGAATTCAACGACTTTTTTCTTGGGAGAAGCACCTGCTTTTTTGAAATGGCCCGTTTCGGACTTATTCGCACGTTTTTCTGCCTTGTCATCGAAACCGAGTTGAAGGGCATTATACCCGTCTACCTCTTTGGTTCTGACTTGGGTGATGATACATGGGCCCGCTTCAATGACAGTACATGGAATATTCTTTCCATTCTCATCAAAGATGCTGGTCATGCCTACTTTCTTTCCTATTAACCCAGACATACTATTATTATTAATTGTTTACTATTCTACTTTTTCAGACAAAAAAACAGGGTCAAAAATAATTCGACCCCGAATGTATTTTTGTTTCCGTTTTTCCTTTGCAAACTGCGCCGGACATGTCGCGGAAAGAGCTGGCTCTTTCCTGTGCTTTTATCACACCTTGATCTCTACCTCCACACCACTTGGCAGCTCTAATTTCATCAGGGCGTCAATGGTTTTGGATGAAGAACTGTATATATCGAGCAACCTCTTGTAGGAGCTCAATTGAAATTGTTCTCTAGATTTCTTGTTCACGTGGGGTGAACGCAATACCGTAAAGATTTTTTTGTGAGTTGGTAATGGAATTGGACCAGTAACCACCGCACCTGTTGTCTTAACAGTTTTCACGATCTTCTCGGCAGACTTATCTACCAGGTTGTAATCGTATGATTTTAACTTTATTCTGATTTTCTGACTCATCTTCTACGAATTAAGCGGTGACCCCTTTAGTTGCTTTAATAACCTCTTCTGCTATATTAGAAGGTGTTTCTGCATAATGTGAAAATTCCATGGTACTGGTAGCTCTACCAGAGGATAGTGTTCTCAATGAAGTTACATATCCAAACATTTCAGATAAGGGAACTTCTGCCTTAATAACTTTGGCCCCTGCTCTGTCATCCATATTGGTTACATGACCTCTTCTTCTGTTAAGATCCCCTACAATATCACCCATGTTTTCTTCAGGAGTGATTGCTTCCATCTTCATGATTGGTTCCATCAGCACAGCTTTGCAAGCCTTGGCAGCCGCCTTGTAACCTATCTTGGCAGCCAGTTCAAAAGAAAGGGCATCCGAATCCACAGGGTGGAAGGACCCATCCTTCAGGGTAATTTTCATGCTGTCCATCTCGAAGCCGGCCAAAGGACCATTCTTCATAGCCTCCCTGAATCCTTTTTCCACAGATGGAATATATTCTCTGGGGATGTTACCCCCTTTGATCACATTTAAAAACTCTAGACCAGGTTTATCTGTGCTAGCAGGCTCCATCGTAAATACAATGTCTGCAAATTTACCACGACCACCCGTTTGTTTCTTATAAGTTTCGCGATGATCAGCTGCCCTGGTAATAGCTTCTTTGTACTCTACCTGTGGCTGACCCTGGTTTACGTCTACCTTAAACTCACGTCTTAAACGATCCGTGATAATATCCAGGTGAAGCTCTCCCATCCCAGAAATAATAGTCTGTCCGGAGGCCTCATCGGTTTTCACCTGAAAGGTCGGATCTTCTTCGGCCAACTTGGCAAGCGCCATTCCCAATTTATCAACATCTGCCTTAGTCTTAGGTTCTACAGCGATCCCGATCACAGGATCAGGGAAATTCATGCTTTCCAGAACTATTGGATGTTTTTCGTCAGACAAGGTATCTCCTGTCTTAATATCCTTGAACCCAACGGCTGCTCCAATATCACCTGCAGCGATAGAATCTACGGCATTCTGCTTATTGGAATGCATCTGGTAGATCCTTGAGATACGTTCTTTGTTCCCTGATCTGTTATTCAATACATAGGATCCTGCATCTAGCTTCCCCGAATAGGCTCTAAAGAATGCCAATCGGCCCACAAACGGATCGGTAGCAATTTTAAAAGCGAGGGCCGCAAACGGCTCTTTAATATCTGGTCTCCTTTTTTCTTCTTTCCCGGTATCAGGATTCACCCCAACAATACCTTCTTTATCCATTGGGGACGGAAGGTAGCGGCATACAGCATCTAACAGGAACTGCACCCCTTTGTTTTTAAAGGAAGAACCACAGATCATAGGAATGATACTCATATCCATTACCGCAGCTCTTAGAGCAGCATGTACTTCGTCTTCTGTGATGGAATCTTCATCTTCAAAGAATTTTTCCATCAAGGTCTCGTCATACTCAGCAACAGCTTCAATAAGCATTGCCCTGTATTCTTTAACCTCAGCTTTCATATCTTCAGGGATGTCAACAACATCGAAGGTAGATCCCATATTATCCTCGTGCCAAACAATGGCACGGTTCTTAACCAGGTCTACTATTCCTTTAAAATCGGCTTCATCACCAATTGGCAATACTATAGGCACAGCGTTAGATTTCAACATTTCCTTCACTTGCTTACACACCATGAGGAAGTTGGCTCCTTGTCTGTCCATCTTATTCACAAAGCCCATTCTTGGAACTTTGTAATTATCTGCCAAACGCCAGTTGGTTTCGGATTGAGGTTCTACCCCATCTACGGCACTAAAAAGAAATACCAAGCCATCCAACACACGTAAAGATCTGTTTACCTCAACGGTAAAGTCAACGTGGCCGGGAGTGTCAATAATATTAAAGTGATAAGGTTTAGATTCCTCTATGATCTCACCATTTTTCATTGGGAAGTTCCATGTACAGGTTGTAGCCGCAGAGGTAATCGTAATTCCTCTTTCTTGTTCTTGCTCCATCCAGTCCATAGTGGCCGCTCCATCATGAACTTCTCCCATCTTGTGGCTTACACCTGTATAGAATAAGATACGTTCTGTGGTTGTGGTCTTACCAGCATCAATATGAGCTGCAATTCCTATGTTTCTTGTATATTTTAAATCTCTTGCCATGCTAGGTCCTAAAATCTGAAGTGAGAAAATGCTTTGTTGGCTTCTGCCATTTTATGCGTATCAACACGTTTCTTAACTGCGGCTCCTTCTTCTTTGGCAGCAGCAAGGATTTCCGAAGCCAAGCGTTGAGCCATGGATTTTTCATTCCTTTTTCTAGAATAGCTGATTAACCATTTCATGGCCGTAGAAATCTTGCGGTCTGGTCTAATTTGCATTGGAATTTGAAAGGTTGCTCCCCCTACCCTTCGGCTGCGCACCTCTACGTGAGGCATAACATTAGAAAGGGCATCTTTCCACAATTCCAGCGCTGTTTTCTCTTCGTCTGTTTTCTTTTCGTCTACAATATCAATGGCATCGTAGAATACTTTAAAGGCAACCGACTTCTTTCCGTCCCACATCATCATATTGACGAAACGGGTCACCAGCTGATCGTTAAATCTTGGATCTGGTAAAAGTGGTCTTTTCTTTGCCTGTCTTTTTCTCATTGCTTCTTCTTAAAAGTGTTGCTTACTTTTTGGGTCTTTTTGCTCCGTACTTAGAACGTCTTTGAGTCCTGCCGGCAACACCCGCAGTATCCAAAGCTCCTCTCACGATGTGATATCTAACTCCTGGCAAATCCTTCACCCTTCCGCCTCTAACCAATACTATCGAGTGCTCTTGTAAATTGTGCCCTTCTCCGGGAATGTAGGCGTTCACTTCTTTTCCATTTGTTAACCTTACCCTGGCCACTTTTCTCATGGCAGAGTTTGGTTTCTTTGGAGTAGTTGTGTAAACACGCGTACAAACACCCCTTCGCTGGGGACACGAATCCAAAGCAGCCGATTTACTCTTCTTGGTAATTGTGGCCCTTCCTTTTCGTACTAATTGTGAAATTGTTGGCATATATTTTACTAAATAATAAATGGTACCCTCTTTTAAGGGTCGGCAAATGTAGTGATTATTAAACATAATTCAAATGGTTGCCGATGAAATTTATAAGATTTTTAATATCACTTTGGTTAGCATACATCTCAGGCTTTTTAGACCTTTAGATTTATACCTATATATAAGGTGTTAATTTTTATCCCAAACGATAGCTTAATTGACATTAAAAAATGTGGCAGAATTTTTACATTTTTTTTAAATCAAAGAGGAAATATTTTATGTCGTAAGTTTTACTTTGGCCAGATCTCCCGTATTCACTGCCATTCTGATGATCAAATTCCCAAATTCAAAAATTAGGCAGAAGTTTAAAACTTCTTAACCGGGTATCTCAAAACCACCAAACAGTTTAGAATACCCACTAAACGAACTGTCCGAATCTTCTTAATTCCCAATTATTTCTTAAATTTTTATTAAAATAAGTTTGGTTTATTAACATAGAATTATGATTTTCGCACTTAGCTAATTCAAATAATTTTAAGATGAGAACAAATTTAAATGGAATCTTGACGCTATTATTGGCGTTTATTGTGCATTTGACTTTTGCGCAGGAGAAGACGGTCTCAGGTACCGTGACGGACCAGGACGGACTTCCGCTTCCAGGGGTAAACATCGTCGTTCAAGGGACTACAACCGGAACCCAAACTGATTTCGACGGAAATTACTCCATTCGAGGCAGTGCAGGTCAAACACTTCTTTTTAGTTACATCGGCCAACGTGACGTCCGGGTAGCTATTGGAGCAAGTAACACTATCAATGTGCAAATGCAGGAAGATGCACAGGCACTGGAAGAGGTAGTAGTTACCGCCCAGGGTATTAAAAAAGAGAAACAGGCCCTAGGGTATGCAGTATCTGAGGTAAGCGATGAATTGCTGGAGCAACGTGCTGAAGGTGATGTAGGTAGGATCTTAACAGGTAAGGCGTCTGGTGTTAACATCCAGGCTCAAAGTGGTCTTTCCGGATCTGGTACCAGTATTATCATTCGGGGTCTAAGTACCTTTAGTGGTAGTAACCAGCCTTTGTTTATCGTAGATGGTGT
>NZ_JBATLB010000143.1:0-4233 GCF_049669965.1 Muriicola sp.
GTACCAATCTTATGCGTATAAGAACATTCCTGCCCCTACGGTTGCGTAAAATTTATTGTAGACGGTGGTAGTATTTAACAAGGGTTCTGTATTCTCAAAATTACCTTTGGTAAAATCGATATCCAGAATACCCCCTCCCGCATCTATCCCAAATGACAAATAAGTATCGGATGATACATTAACCTGGAAAGAATAAGCCACGTCAAAAAAGGTCTGACTGGTAGGGCCCAGTTGATCACTTACCACGTTAAACCCTATTCCATTCTTGCCGTTGCCCAAAGGAATATTTGTGCCAAACCTTAGTGTTCGGGGAGCCCCGTCTATATCGATCCATTGAGCTCTGTATAGTGCAGAGATATCAGCCTTTTCTACAGATCCCACATAGGCCGGGTTAAAACTGCCAATATTGTACATGTATTGAGTGTACTGTGGTTCTAACTGCGCATACCCTATGGTAGTGTAAACTACGAACAAACATGTAAGGAGGAACGATCTTTTTATGTGTTTTGGTACCATCTGCATTATCGTAGTATTTGTATCCATCCTTTTCTCACTTCCTGTCCCTCACCAAAATCTAGCACATAGAAATAAGTGCCTTTTGGCAGGTCCCCGTTCTTCCCTATCCCATCCCAGGAATTATCATATCCAATGGCAGAAAAAACACTGTTGCCATACCGATCGAAAATCTCCAGAGAATTGTTCGGAAATAATTCTATGCAATTCACAATCAGGCGGTCATTGGTTCCGTCTCCGTTTGGTGAGAATTGATTATATTGAATACCGCAGTCATCCGGAATTTGAGGACTTGCATCAATATCTACAAAGGATACATTATTATCCACATTTCCGTCATTTGGTAAGGAGCTAAGTAAAGAAGCAGTATTCCGCAGAGAAGTAAATACTGCTAAGTCCATATTAATCTCCACAGTAATGGTTAAGGTAGCCACAGCACTTTCCAGGAGTTCTGGAACTATCCAAACACCTGTAACGGGATCATAGGTGCCCGTTGTGGGAGTATCCGAGACAAAGGTGAAGTTCTCATCTAATAGATCAGAAACTTCAATATCTACTACTCTAGTCATGGACAAGTTTGTAAGAGTGATGGTGAAAATCACCTGTTCCCCGGCAATTGCCTCAGTTACATTTGCCGTTTTCTCAATGGCCAGGTCTATGGGTTCCGGATTACAATCTTCAGTTAGGAACGGATCACAAGGATCTAAGGGATTACTTTCGCTAGAAGGAACCGCCAGAGTACTTGCATCATCTATATTGTTCACTTCCTCCCCATCAGTTAAGCCATCCCCGTCAGTATCCGGATTTCCGGGATCTGTTCCCAAAACTCCTTCTTCTCCATCGGTAAGTCCGTCGTTATCTGTATCCACTGCACAATCCGTGACGGTGATCGTTACGGTTACGGATTCGTTGACACAAGGTGCCTGGGCATCTGTGGTAGTATAGGTAAAGACATAATCCCCATCGGCCAGACCTTCAAAATTGACCAAATTCTCAGCTGAAATACTCAATGCCCCCCCTGAAGGATCGGATGTAATAGCCCAGGTCCCGGGGTCGGCGGCCTCCAGTTGGTCGTCCAGATCAAGGCTTGTGGGCCCATTAATGGCTACATTACAAGCGGTAGTATTACTTGGAACTCCTGCAAAAGGAGGATTAAATACAGTGGCTGTTACAGGAACCCTGGCGGAGATACATCCATTGGAATTTGACTCAGCATAAAAAGTGGTCGTTACCGTTAAGGTAGGCGTGTCAAAATCTTCTCCCTCTGCAAGGCTTGCTCCTCCGGAAGCTACGGCAAACCAACTTACGGTCCCTTCAGAAAAGATGGCATTTAAGGTAACCGAGCCTTCCCCGCATCGCTCTGCATCCGTGGTACTGTCTTGGACTGGAGTGGTATTGAATTCCAGGGTCACTTCCAGGGTTGGACTGGCACAATTTTCATCAATATCCCAGAAAAAGCCGTAATAGGTGCCCGGAAAATCAGAACTTATCTCTGAGTCTAACAAATGTGTATCCGGATCAAAAATACCCGCTAGATCTGCTGTCCAACGCAATTCAGAACCGGCTGGAGGGGTGCTGTTGGTATATTCGTCCAGATCCTGACTGGCAGCATCGCAGAATGCGGTGGGTACTGTTGGGTCTAAAACAGGCGCTAGGTCTCCGGCAGGACAAATATCATCATCTATAATGGTGGCAATCCCCTGGGGATCCCCTATGCTCACCAGCACAGAACTAACACTGGTTAGATTCATAAAGAAGTCCTCATTGGCCTGTTCCACCACCAAATCGTCTACCAGGGCTACTGGTATGGTCTGTGTTTCCCCATCGGTCCCAGCAAAACTTAGGGTGCCGCTGGTACCCGTGTAATCCTCTGTTGCAAATGCAGTATCATCAGCGGTGGCATAATTCACGGTAAATGCAAAAGGCGTGCTTCCTGTTAGGGTCACAGTAAATACAGCCTGGTTGGCGGGACCTTCGTTCACTGTAATGTCATCAATTGTGACGTTAGCCGCATCATTATCTGTGATACTTGCAACCCCTATGGTCTTGGAAATAGTAATATCACCCGGATTGACCACATTACTTAAGGTAACCAGAAAAATTTCACTTTGTTCTACAAAAGGATCATCAGTAATAGGTATTTGCAGAGTCTGTGTTTCCCCCGTGTCCCCTAGAAACGTTAATGTGCCACTGGTTGCTGTATAATCTGATCCTGCCTGAGCTGTGTTGTTGGAGGTAGCGTAATCTACTGTAAAGCCTGCTTCCACTTCCCCGGTCAGGGTAACGGTGAACTCCACTGAACCACTTCCCTCATTGAACGTTCTGTTATTGATGCTGATACTGGCTGTATCATTGTCGTTGTTGGTAACCGCTACATCGGGCACATTGGCTCCTGTAAGAATATCGTAGTTAGGATCTGTGGAGGAAACATTCCCGGTAACAATAGCATAGAGAACAGGTCCATCTACAAAGTTATCATTTACACCGGTTACTACTACGGAAACCCCGGTATCCCAGTTGGCTGCATTTAGGGTTACGCCGCCCACTGCAATGGTTCCTTCTCCCAGGTCGTTACTGCTCAATGGAATGATCACATCGCCAGATGGTTCACTTTCCAAAAATATGGTAAAGCTGGCGGAAACGCCATCTTCCGTTGTATTTCCATTGATAGGGGTTATAATTATGCCTACCGTATCATCATCACTATTAGTTACATTAATTATCTTATCATCTAAGGGGTCAGGCACAGCATTACCATTGGCAATTGTTGGGTCAAAGAAAGAATTACTGTTTAAAGCATCGATGCCAACAGTGATTGTATAATTTTGGTCCCCATCCACAAAGTCGTCATTGAAGGGAATTGCGGTCACCGTTCTTACGGTGTTCCAGTTACCACTGTTAAAAGTAAGACTATTTGCACTTAGCGTACCCTCTGTCGTATCTGAAGAAGAGAGAAGGAGTACCACATTTGTTGCCGGAGCTGCATCCAATACAACGGTAAAGTTCTGCCCGGCGCCACCTTCTGTAGTTGTTAAAGCCAAAGGAGAAACGGTAAATCCTGCGATGTCATCATCGGTAAAGCTACTACTTCCAATATTGTCTGCTGCCAACGTGGAATTCCCACTAGGATTACTTAAAGTCACTGTAACAGGTAGATTGGCCTGAACAATAAAATCGCCATTAGTGGTTACCGAAATGTTTTGAGTTAAAATAGTTGTATTTGCTGCGAAGGTAAGTGTGCCTCCGGTTCCATTTTCATTACCCCCGCTGATCGCGTAATCTACGGTGATAGGGTTATTTGGATCTGCTTGTCCGAGTGTTACCGCAAAATTTATAGTGGCAATCCCGGTATTACCCTCCAAAACAGGTGTAGGATCACTAATACTTATGGTGGAAGAATCGTCATTGGTAAAACTGCTGGTTCCTACCGCTTTTACAATGGTAGCGTTACCACTGGGACCACTGAGGGTTACAGTTATGGGCTCATCTGCTTCCACGGATGTATCCCCATTGGTAGTAACCTGTATATCCTGGGTTAGGGTTGTCGTGCCGGCCACAAAAGTCAGGGTGCCTGTATCAGTATCTTCGTTCCCCCCGCTAATGGTATATTGAATGGTAATATTATTGTTGGGATCCGCCTGGTCTAAACTTACCGTAAAATTTAAAGTACTGATTCCGCTGTTCCCTTCCGGTACAGAAGCCGGATCATTAATGCTTACG
>NZ_JBATLB010000144.1:0-10606 GCF_049669965.1 Muriicola sp.
CGTAATCCTGTTCTTTGGTGGGTGTGTCTCCAAGAGGTTCTCCACCCATACTATGAATGAGTTCTTCAAAAGTGCTCTGCATGTGTTTGGCCTGGTTTCTTTCAAAATCGGACCATTTATAATTAAAACGAAGCACCGGAATACCAAATTCGTCTACGGTCGTAGGATCGATCTCACAATAGTTATCTTCTCTGGCAATGGCTTCTCCCCTGCCGCCAAAGCCAATAACTGAACCGTAGTATTTTTTTACATCTTCACGTAAACCGGCCCCATAACCGCCGGTTGGCAACCCAAAGAATTTATTAAAATCATTAGGGTTAAATCCAAAACCGTAGTTAGGCATTCCGATTCCGCCCCACACCTCTATATGGTAGCCCCGGGGGAAATCCAGGTTTTTATTGTCTAACCACCAAGGCGTGTACACGTGCATCCCTCCTACACCATCCTCGTTATACATCTTGCGATTCATAAGACCAGGGATAAAACCGGCCCTGCTGCTGCCTGTAGAATCGTGCAGATATTTTCCAACCATATTACTACTGTTGCCTAACCCATTAGGATGTTGTTTACTTTTTGAGTTAAGCAGGATACGTGCGGAACTGCATGCAGAAGCCGCCAGCACCACTACTTTACCTTTTAGTTTGTATTCTTTCCGATCTTCCTTATTTATATAGGACACCCCGGTGGCCTTTCCTTCTTCATTGGTCGTAACTTCCCTAACTACCGAATTTACATAAAGGTCTATCTGGCCGCCACTCTTTTGCGCGGGAAAGATAAGACAGGACCCGGATGAAAAGTCGGCATACACCTGGCAAGCTCTTGAACACTGCCCACAGTAAAAGCAAACTCCTCTCTCATTATTAATTTTTTTGGTGAGCATGGACATCCTGGATGGAATCACTGGTATATTGAGGTTCCTTGCACCTTTGATATAAAAAAGTTCGTGTAATCTTGGTTTAGGTGGAGGAAGGAAAAATCCGTCCGGATCATTTGGCAGCCCTTCATTGGTTCCAAATACTCCAATGAGCTTGTCTACCTTGTCGTAATAGGGTTTAACATCTTCATAGCCAATGGGCCAGTTGTCGCCAAGACCATCCACATCCTTGTGCTTAAAATCTTTTGGCCCAAAGCGAAGTGAAATTCTGCCCCAATGATTGGTGCGCCCTCCCAGCATATGAGATCGAAACCAGTAAAAATTGGTGCCGTTTTTTTGGGTGTACGGTTCTCCTTCTATTTCCCAGCCCCCATAGGCCATGTCGAACTCTCCAAAAACACGGGAGGTACCTGCTCCTCTTCGGGGTGATTCATAGGGCCATTTTAGCTGAGTCATTTGTTTAGGGTCGGCAGGATCAAAATAAGGTCCGGCTTCAACCACCGCAATTTTGAGTCCTGCATCTGCCAAAACCTTGGCAGACATCCCACCGCCTGCACCAGAGCCAACTATGATCGCATCGTACTGAACAGCAGTTTCTTTTATTTGCATAGTATTTTATTTGGATAGGTCTACAAGTTAAAAATTATAATAAATACTCAGTGCTGTTTAGCCTGATGTAATAGAACTCAATTTACTAATAAACTATCTCAAAATTCCAAAATGATAAATATTAACACTTCCGGATTATCTAGTGAGAATTAACAACACGGTGAAAAAAAAATAATAATCCTAATTTGATTTTCACATATTTTTAGTAATATTAATCTTTATTCTTAAAATTTTTAACACTTCCACGCAAACGATTGCGACTGAACAATGTTAAATGGCTTAAAGAAATTATCATTAACTAACTTAACTAGACACGATTATGAATCGACTAATTACTCAGCTTGTGCTAAAGTCCAGAACATGGATGGCACTTGCCAATTCAACCGCGATCGGGGCTTTTTCTTTGCTTCTTTTTCTGTCAGGGTCCTTGGCCTATGCCAACGTAAATACGGATCCGGACAAAATTGACAAAGAAAATGTTCAATCCACCATTACAGGAACAGTAACAGATGATCTGGGAGGTCCACTACCCGGAGCCAGTGTATTGGTAAAAGGCACCACCAATGGCACTCAAACCGATTTTGATGGCAATTATACCATTACGGCTAGTAGTGATGCTGTTCTGGTGTTCAGTTATATTGGTTTTGCAAGGCAAGAAATACCAATAAATGGTCAGAGCATCATAAATGTGCAAATGGCAGAAGATGCCAGCCAACTATCTGAGGTAGTTGTGACAGGATACTCATCTCAAACAAGGGGTGATATTACAGGATCTGTTGCATCCGTTGATATTAGCGAGGCTACCAAAGCACCATTGGTGAACGCGGCGGAAGCATTGGAAGGTCGTGTTACAGGGGTCACCGTGACAAATTCAGGTACGCCCGGTAGCTCTCCAAAAGTTGTTATTCGTGGTTTTGGTACCAGCAATAATACCAACCCACTTTATATTATAGATGGTGTTCAGACCGATAATCCTTCTATCCTTAATAGTATTAACCCGGGAGACATAGATCAAATCAACGTATTAAAAGATGGTGCGGCGGCTATTTATGGAGCAAGGGCTTCTAACGGGGTAGTAATCATCACCACAAAAGGTGGTAGTTATAATCAGTCAAAACCTACCGTTACCTTTAATGCGTATACAGGGGTTTCAAGAGCAACGAATCTTCCTGACATGTTAAATGTTCAGCAGCATGGGGAATATATCTTCCAGGCCTTGCGTAATGATGGTGTAGCAGTATCTCACCCTCAATACGGAAGTGGCCCAACTCCAGTTGTTCCAACCACAGTTCAGGGATACACGAGGGTTGACTCTTACGACCCTATCACCAGGGCACCCAGGTCGGCCACCGTTAATCAACCTAATGGTACAAATTGGTTTGATGCAATTACCCGGGATGCACCTACCCAGAATTTTGACATCTCCATTTCCAATGGTAATGAGACGGGTAAATACTTTATGTCCGCCAACTACCTTAATCGTGGAGGTATTTTGAATGAGACAGGATTTAAGCAAGGGGTTACCCGACTGAATTCTGAATTCAAAGTCGGAAAATATATTACAATCGGAGAACACCTCAACGCCTCTTTTTCGAATCAGAATGAAGGAACTCTCGAGGCAATTAACATGGCCTACAGGTTTTCGCCATTGGTACCGGTTTTTGATGATGAAGGAGATTTTGCAGGAACAGGACCAACCTCTACAGGCTTAAGTAATACCCGAAACCCTGTGGCGCTGCTCGCGAGAGGATCAGATAATTACAATAAGATATTCCGTGTATTCGGGGACATCTATTTGAGAGCCCAACTTTACGAAGGGCTTAGCTTTAAGACTACCTTTAGTGGAAACATGGAAAATTTCACGCAGAGAAGGTTTCAGGCACTTGATCCAGAATTCAGTGAGCCATTAGCCACCAACACCATGTTTGAGCAGGATATTAACAATTATTCCTGGACATGGAATAACGTACTTAATTACAACACTGTAATTGGCGAGCATAACATTAATGCACTTGTCGGTGTGGAAGCTGTTGAGGAGCAAAGCAAAGGGAAAGGGATCAGTAGACAAGGTTATTTGTTTGAAACCCCTGATTTCTATTTATTAAGCAATGGTAGTAGTCTTCCTAATGTAGATTTCGCCTATGATGGAGGTAATACACTATTCTCCCTCTTTGGCACCGCAAATTACTCCTACCAGGGAAAATATTTTGCCACAGTGACTTTAAGAAACGATAAATCATCTCGTTTCCTCGGGGATAACCAGAGCCAAACATTTCCTTCCTTTAGTGCAGGTTGGTTAGTGAGTGATGAAGACTTTTTCCCAAAAGACGGGGTCATCAGCAGACTAAAACTAAAGGCATCTTACGGACAATTGGGGAACCAGACCCTGCCTGCGAGCAATCCAACAATTAATATTTCGAATCTGAGCGAAAATCTCGCTAATTATTCATTGGACGGAAGTTCTATTGCTACAGGGGCCATACTCAGCCAGGTAGGGAACCCTGATCTAAAATGGGAAACCAGTGTTACCACTAACTTTGGATTCGAAATGGGACTTTTCAATAATGACCTCACCGTATCTTTTGAGTATTTTGATATAGATACCGAGGATTTGATTACACGAGATAATAGTCTTATCAGTACTACCGCCATCGATGCTTCTGCACCTCTGGTAAACCTGGGAGATATCCAAAACACCGGTTTTGATTTAGGAATTAACTATAGTCACGAAACCAGTTATGGACTAACGTATGCCATCAATGCAAATATCTCACACTATAAAAATGAGGTTAAAAATTTGATTAGTGATTTCCAGTCAGGTAGGACAGACCTTAGAGGTGGAGCTGTAACACGTACTGAAGAAGGGCGTGCTATATCCGAATTCTTCGGCCGCAGGATAACAGGCTTTGACAGCACCGGCCGATGGACCTACGAAGATGTGAATGGCGATGGTATCAGTGATGATAACGACCGTACTTATATTGGTAGCCCACACCCCGATTTCACTTATGGTGTAAATATAAGTCTTGGTTATAAAGGATTTGATATGTCTGCCTTTTTCTCAGGATCACAGGGTAACGATGCATATAACTATCAGAAGATCTTTACAGACTTCCCTACATTCTTTGGGTCTAACCAAAGCACACGGGTACTAGATTCGTGGACAGCTTCAAATACCAATGCTACACTGCCTGCATTAAGTCAGAGTATTACCAATAATGAGACAAGCGCAAATTCTTATTTTGTAGAAGACGCATCCTTTTTGCGAATGAAGAATCTACAAATAGGGTACACCTTTGCTGATGATATTGCCGGTAGCATCGGTTTGGACATGTTACGACTGTATATACAGGGAACCAACTTGTTCACTATTACAGATTACACAGGATTGGATCCGGAAGTAATTTCGAACGATAACCTTTCCTTGGCTGTAGATGGTCCTAACCCTGTTTACCCGGTGGCACAGATAATTACTATAGGTATTAACACAAAATTTTAAAAAAATGAAAAAGAGATTCTTTTATTATGTAACCATAATCGCTCTGGTTTTTGCTTGTAACGATGAGTTTAGCGAAGTTCCGGCAATAGGGGCGCTGAGTGATGCAACCCTTCTTAATGAGACCGGTGTTGACTTGCTCCTTGTAGGTGCCTATTCTACGCTCGATGGTATCCGAAACAATGCTCCAGGAGCAGAATGGAACGGATCCGGAGACAACTGGTGGCTCGATGTAATTTCCGATGACGCCCACAAGGGAAGTACGGATGGGGACCAGGCAGACCTCTATCTTCTGGAAATATATGACTGGACTGCAGGTAACCCCTACTTGTCCATGTGGGATAGCAGGTATGCCGGGGTGAACAGAGCCAATGCAGTTATTGACCTGATCAGCAAAATCCCAGAAGGCGACTTTACTTCGAAACTAGCTGAGGCCCGTTTCCTAAGAGGACACTATAATTTTGAACTGCAAAAAATGTTTGGGAATGTTTCTTATATCTCAGAAGAAAATTTTGCGAACACGGAGTTCAACCAGCCTAATACAGGCCCCATTTGGGATCAAATTGAAGCAGATTTCCAATTTGCTATCGATAATTTACCTCCCACACAAGCCGAAATAGGGCGTCCAACGTCATGGACGGCCAAGGCATTTCTTGGGAAAGCTCATATGTTTCAGCAAGATTTTGCTGCAGCTTTAACTTTGTTTACTGATGTGATCAATAACGGACCTTATTCCCTTAACCCGGAATTTTTAGCAAATTTCTCCCTGGCGGGTGAAAACGGCTCAGAACCTGTTTTTTCCATTCAGTTCACTCCAGGCGGAAGTATTTCCTGGAACGGGAACCAAGGGGGTACTTTAAATTTCCCGAATGCCTTAGGATTTTGTTGTGGTTTTTACCAACCTACCCAGGATCTGGTAAATGCTTATCAGACAGATGGTACAGGTCTACCGCTTTTGGATACTTTTAACCAAACGGATGTAACAAATGATTATGGAATTGCTAGCGCAGATCCGTTTACTCCTCATACAGGTCCTTTAGATCCTCGCCTAGATTACACCGCAGGAAGAAGAGGTCTTGAATACAACGGATATGGAATCCATCCTGGACAAGAATGGATCCGGGCTACCCCTGCCGATATTTCCGGGCCTTATTTGCCACGGAAAAATGTATATCAGGCTAGTGAAACAGGAAATCAGGGAACAGGACCCTGGGGACAACAGTTCTCCGGAGTAAACTACCATATCATGCGTTATGCCGATGTGCTGCTTATGGCAGCAGAAGCGGCTGTTGAAGGTGGTGATTTAGCGACAGCATTAGACTATGTTAATCAGGTAAGAAACCGGGCCAAAAATATGACGTATCTTCAGGATGCTTCAGGTACCGCTGATGCTGCCAATTATCAGATAGAACCTTATGCTTCATTCGCAGATCAGGATTTTGCCCGAAAGGCTGTTCGCTTCGAGCGACGACTGGAACTAGCCATGGAAGGTCATCGCCTGTTCGATCTTAGAAGATGGGGTGTGGCAGAAAGTGTCATTAACACTTATGTGCAGAACGAAGCACGTACCATTGCTAATTTTGGACAAAAAGCAGGCACCTATATGCCTAGCATGAACCTTTTGCCAATACCGATCAACGCGATCGATTTAAGTGGTGGGGTGATTGTTCAGAATCCCGGGTTCTAATAAAACAAACCAATCTAAAATAAAGACAGGGCATGTTAAATGCCCTGTCTTTTGTTTTTAAAATAGGTGCGAATTCCTATATTTAAGCTTTGAGACCTGATTTTTATGAAGACTATCTTATATATTGCTATAATAATCCTTTTGGTACTTAGTTCATGTACCGATTCCCAATCGAATTCGAATCGAATCTTCACTAAGCTAAACAAAGAAGATACAGGTATAGCTTTTAAAAACCAGCTTACGGAGAATGATTCTCTCAACTATTTTACCTATGCCTATATCTATATGGGTGGCGGGGTCTCTGCAGGAGATATCAATAACGACGGACTCATAGATCTTTTCTTTACCGGTAATATGGTCCCCAACAAACTTTACCTGAACAAAGGGAATATGCAGTTTGAGGACGTCTCTGAAAGCGCAGGGATCTCCGGCGATGACAGATGGTATACCGGCACTACGATGGCCGATGTGAACCACGACGGACTTTTAGACATCTACTGTTCGGTAGGAGGGAAATTTGGGATTAAGGAAAATCAACTGTTTATCAACAATGGCGATCTGACCTTTACCGAAAAAGCCTCAGATTATGGTCTGGCCGATCCCGGAAACAGCGTACAAGCCACCTTTTTTGATTACGACCTGGATGGGGATCTGGACGTCTATGTTGCCAATTACCCCCCTACCCGATTTGATGCACCCAATAGTTTTTACCAGTTTAAACAAAAATATCCCAAACCTCTGGAAACCGATAAACTATACCGAAATGACGACGGTAGCTATGTGGATGTCACCAAAGAGGCCGGACTAATCACCTTTGGGCTCTCCCTAAGTGCAACTGTCGGTGACCTGAACAAAGATGGATGGCCAGACCTCTATATTTCTAATGACTTTTCTACTCCAGATTATCTTTTTATAAACAATAAAAATGGCACCTTTTCCGAAGAAGTAAAAAGAGTAACCAAGAATACTGCCTTTTACGGGATGGGCGTTGATATTGCAGATTTCAATAATGATGATCTGCTAGATATTTTACAAGTAGACATGACCGCCAATGTCAACCGGAGGTCCAAGGCCAATATGGCCAGTATGAACCCCGATCTTTTCTGGAGTACCGTTAATTCTGGTTTTCACTACCAATACATGCAAAATAGCCTGCAACTCAACAATGGAATGCTGAATGATTCCTTGCCGGATTTTAGCAATATCTCCAGATTGGCAGGAGTCTCCTCTACCGATTGGAGCTGGGGTCCTATCATGGCAGACCTGGACAATGACGGGTGGAAGGATATTTTTATATCCAACGGTACCCGGAGGGAGATCAATAATCGCGACTTCTTTCTGAACTGGGTAAAAGAAGGAAGACCAATGGACAATCTGCTGCAACGCACTATGGATCTACCTTCTGAACCAATAGACAACTTTGCTTTTAGAAATAACAAAGACCTCACCTTTACCCAAATGAATAAGGAATGGGGTATTTCTTTCGAAGGATTTTCCAATGGCTCCGTATATGCAGATCTGGACAATGATGGGGATCTGGAGATCATTACCAATAATATAGACGATGATGCCTCTGTATTCGAAAATATGAGTGCTGCCAGGGGTAGTTATGCAAGCTTCAATTTTAAGGGCCCAGAGAAAAATGGGTTTGGAATTGGGGTACAGCTTACAGCTATGGGCAAGGGTCAAAGACAATTTCAGGAGATGACCCTAACACGCGGGTTTCAATCGTCTACTGCCCCGCGGTTGCACTTCGGATTTGGAGAACAAACTATGCTAGACAGCCTTCTGGTGCATTGGCCCGATGGAAAAGAAGAACTGATCACAGACCTTGCGCTTAATAAAGCATATACACTGAATTACAGCAATGCGAAATCGGTTTCTCCAGTCGAAGACAAAGAAAAGAGTACCCTTTTTGAAAAAGAAAATACGGTAGCTCTGGGGGTAGATTTCCGGCATGAGGAGAATTATTATAACGATTTTATAAAGGAGATCCTGCTCCCCCATCAAACCTCTATGTTTGGACCCGGGATAGGTGTAGGGGATCTCAACGGCGACGGGCAGGACGATTTTGTGGTGGGAGGAGCCGCAAACCATCAGGCTGGGATCTATTTTCAAACCGCTAACGGGTTTGAACGAAAGGAAATGCCCTCAGTGGCCCGTGACAGTGTCTTCGAAGACCTGGGCATCCTGATCTTCGATGCCGAAGGAGATGGCGACAATGATCTGTATATGGTAAGTGGCGGAAACGAATTTGAAGCAGGATCTGAATTGCTGCAAGACAGACTTTATCTCAATGATGGCAACGGACAATTATCAAGAGCTGCGAGATCGCTGCCGGAAATGTACTCCAGCGGATCGAGGGTTAAGGCATCAGATTTTGATAAGGACGGAGATCTGGATCTCTTCGTAGGAGGCAGATTGGTGCCCGGGCAATACCCATTACCCGCCAAAAGTTATATTCTGGAAAATATAAGTACTGCCAAGGGAGGAGCCGAATTTAAAGATGTAACCGAGGACGTAGCTCCGTTCCTCCAGGATCTGGGAATGGTCACAGACGCGATTTGGACGGATTATGATGGTGATGGTTGGGAAGATCTGCTAATTACAGGAGAATGGATGCCTATTACGGTACTGAAGAATGCGAATGGCACCTTTGAGAATGCCACAGACAAGAATGGATTAGCATCCTCTACCGGTTGGTGGTTTAGCATTCAGGAGGGAGATTTTGATACAGATGGGGATATGGATTATATAGTCGGTAACCTGGGATTGAATTACAAATACAAGGCCAATGAAAAGGAAACCTTCGATATTTATTACAGTGATTTTGACAAGAGTGGAACTTCAGATATCGTTCTGAGTTATTTCAACGGAGGAAAGAAATATCCTTTGCGCGGGCGAGAATGCTCATCTCAGCAAATTCCGGCCATCAAAAAGAAATTTGAGGATTATGCCTCTTTTTCCACAGCTACGCTAGAAGATGTATATACGGAGCAATACCTGGAAAATGCCCTGCATTATCAGGTAACTTCTTTTGCCAGTGTTTATCTGGAAAACACAGGACAAGGTTTTATAAAGCACGCACTGCCCAACATGGCCCAGATCTCGAGTATCAATCAGATACTGGTAGCCGATTTTAATGCCGATACCCATTTAGATGTTGTGATAGCAGGTAACCTATACAGCTCTGAGGTGGAGACCCCACGTAGCGATGCCAGTAACGGTCTTTATTTGATGGGAGATGGGCACGGCAACTTTAAGCCGGTAAGCAGTTATAAAAGTGGCTGGTTTACCCCGGGTGATGTAAAAGATATGATGCGGATCAACATAAAAGGACAACCGTACGTACTAATTGCCAAGAATAATGAACCCCTGCAATTGGTGAAGGTCAATACACCTGAAAATCCTGTAGTTGCTGCAAGGCTTCCGTAACAGTTTTTACGGGTAACTTGCAGGTATAATTATAGCACACATAAATATAGGTCTCCCCTTCCACATATCGGTCTTTAAATAAGGGCAAGTCGCTCGCATTAGTACTACCCGCCAAGAGGGCGTTGGGAATGTACTCCGAATGCAAAGCACTTAAAAGTTCTTTTGCGTTGGCACCCACCACCACAATCTCGTAAAATGGGTAGGCGTGTTCCTGGAGTAAAGAGGTCCATTTTGCGTAATTGCTGGCTGCCTCCTGCAGAGGGTTCACCATGAGGGAGACCATACGCCGGGATTTGTCCAAATAATCAGTGTTGTAGTATAAATGTCCCAGCATTATAAAATTTTCGTCCATCATTGCATTGGGAGAGGGCAAAACCCCATCATCGGTCTTTATGATCTTGGCAATAAGACTTGCTTGTTCATTGTACCGAAACATATCCGACTCCGGATCATCAAAATTGATTTGCGCATATTCGGTTAATTCTGAAGAGAACTCCAAATATTT
>NZ_JBATLB010000145.1:0-4548 GCF_049669965.1 Muriicola sp.
ATTCTTTACTTTTGCGTTTTGGCGATCAGAAAAGAACAATGGATTACAAAAAACAGCTTGGTAAAAATATAGTAGCATTTTGGCTCTTTGCAGCCTTCATGTTTCCTACTGCCGTTCAGTTTTTGCATGTAAACCAAGGTCACGAATACGTCCATTGTACCGAAAAGACCACACATATTCATACCTCTGTCACGAAATGTGATATATGTAGTTTTCATCTTACATCTTTTAACTATGATGTAGCCAAATATCCTGATTTACTAGTGCCCTTAATCCCTGTAAAGGTTGAGGCAAACTTCACAACATTGCAGTTCTATTCCCTTAAGGTATCCAATACACAGTTACGCGCACCCCCAATTTTTTCTTAATAAACAAACTGATACGTTTTATGTTAATTAAGACTTTCTATGCGCAACTATGCACTATTGATATTGCTCATAAGCAGTATTTCCTCTTTTTCACAAAATTGTGACTACACTCTTTCTGGCACAGTAACAGACCTTCACGATGGCTCATTGCTTATCGGAGCCACCCTTATTGTTGCCGGTACTGAACAAGCTGTAGAGACAGATCTGGACGGAAAATTTACCATCCCAAACTTATGCAATAACACCTATTCCATACAGGTATCACATCCTTATTGCCTAACGAAAGGTTTTTCAGTAAAAATATCTGGCAATACCTCCAAATCCTTTAAACTGGAACATCATATAGAAGAACTCAACCAAATTACGGTTGAAGGGAAAGCCTACAGCAACAAATCCAAAACAATGCTCGAAAACACTATCGCCAAAGAAGAATTGGAGCGTTTCAGTAGTGGTTCGCTTGGGGATGCCCTAAATAGTTTGAGTGGTGTGTCTTCTTTAAACACGGGAAATACGGTTGTAAAACCCCTGATTAACGGGCTTCATAGCAGTAGGGTTGTTATTATAAATAATGGCGTTCGGATGGAAGACCAGGAATGGGGAGCCGAACACGCCCCGAATGTAGATATCAACTCCGTTGGGAACCTTACATTAATAAAAGGTGCCGGGGTACTGCAATATAGCGGCGATGCCGTAGGTGGCGTAATTGTTGCCGAAGCTTCAAAAGTGGCTGTAAAAGATAGTCTTTACGGAAAAACCCTACTTACAGCAGCAAGCAATGGGCGAGGTTCTTCCCTTACATCGCAATTAACCAAAAGTTTTCAAAACGGATGGTATGCAAACGTGCAGGGAACCTTAAAACGCTTTGGCGATTTTGAGGCACCTAATTATGTATTGAGCAATACAGGTATTTTTGAGCGGAATGCATCTGTAAGCTTAGGCCTTAACAGGTTCAACTATGGTATAGAGGCGTATTATTCACTCTTTAAAAATGAAATCGGAATTTTAAGGGCTTCACACCTGGGCGGTGCTCAGGACCAGGTGCGAGCTATAAATAGCGACAGGCCATTAATTATAAATGATTTCACGTACAATATCAACTCACCAAAGCAAGATGTTACCCACCATTTGGGACGAGTAAAAGGCTTTAAAAGATTTGACAACTTCGGAAAATTGAGCCTGCAGTATGATTTTCAAAGAAATAATCGCCTGGAATTCGATGTAAGACGTGGTGCAGATCAAAACAACGCTTCCTTGGATCTGCAATTGGATACCCATACGTTATTATTGGATCTGGACGCAAATTTAACCGATGCGATTGGTCTGAAAACCGGTTTGATGGCAAGATATCAAAACAACTTTGCAGACCCGAATACAGGGGTGCGCAGATTGATACCCGATTATGATAAATACGATTTGGGAATCTATGCAGTTGCAGATTACCGATTAAATGACCAATGGCTTTTTGAAGCAGGCGGACGTTTTGACTTTACCTATATGGACGTTTTCAAATTTTACCGCACTTCCTTTTGGGAATCGCGTAATTATGATCAAATTTTCCCGGAAATAGTGGTGGAGGAATTGGACAATCAAATTTTGACCAATCCGCAACTCAATTTTTACAACGGATCAGCAACCTTAGGTACTACCTACAACTTTGGAAATGATTATAAATTGTTTTTTAATTATTCCATTGCGTCGAGAACGCCAAATCCTTCAGAACTTTTTAGTGAAGGCCTGCACCATTCTGCTTCCCGAATTGAACTGGGCGATTTGCGTTTCAATTCAGAAATAGGACATAAAGTGTCCCTAACACTCCAAAGGGATAACGATATAGTCAGCTTTTCAGTGAATCCCTACATAAACACAATTTCAGATTTTATCGTTATTGAACCCACAGAAATTCAACAAACGGTAAGAGGCAACTTTCAGGTGTGGGAATATCGCCAAACAAATGCACAATTGTTGGGGGTAGATGTGGATGCGTCCTATACTTTTTCCAAGAACATCCTTGTAAACAGTCAGTTTTCCTTCGTAAAAGGCTATGACCGCATCAGAGACGAACCGTTGATAAATATTCCCGCTGTAAATACAAGGAATGAAATTGTCTATCAAAATCCAGAATTCAATAATATCCGGCTGTCGTTACAGAGCGAGTATAACTTCAGGCAAAACGAATTTCCCGACAACAATTTTGAAGTATTTATTCCGGAAACAGAAACTATGGAAGTTGTGGATGTAAGCACCCCACCAGATGCCTTCCATTTATTAAATTTTAATTCCAGTATTGATTTTAACACCACTAAAACAACAACACTTACTGTAGGTTTTGCAATCACAAACGCATTGAACACCTCCTATCGAAATTACCTGAACCGGCTGCGCTATTATGCAGACGATTTGGGCAGAAACTTTTTAATTAATCTCAAATTCAACTATTAATTTTAAATCCAAAAAAAATGAAAAAAGTAAAATTTCTATCGACCGTAATTTTTGCAAGCCTCTTTGTTGCATCCTGCTCAAATAATGATGACGCGCCAGAGCCTGTAAACGAAGAAGAGGTAATAACTACCTTGACAGTGACACTCGTGCCAAATGGCGGTGGAACTTCTATTACCTTGCAGACCCGTGATTTGGACGGAGACGGGCCAAATGCACCTGATGTAACAGTTTCGGGGAATCTGTTAGCCGGGGTTACCTACAATGGTACCATTGTGCTACAAAACGAAACCGTAAGTCCTGCTGAAAATATTACAGAAGAAGTGGAAGAAGAAAGTATAGAGCACCAATTTTTCTATACACCGGGCGCTGGCTTGGATGTAACAACGGCCTATAGCAACTTTGATACCGATGGAAATCCATTGGGAACCGAATTTACAGCTACCGCAGGAGCAGCAAGCTCCGGAACGCTAACCTTTACTTTGCGCCATGAACCTACCAAACCAAATACAGGGCTTGGCGATGCTGGTGGAGAGACCGATATTGCAGCCACTTTTAATGTAACGGTCCAATAGATTTGAAGCAGCCGCAGGTTGCGCTAATCCAAGAAGATGCCCCTTTCAAATACTTTGTCAGGGGCATCTTGTGGTTTACTGCATATTTTTATATCGAGCAACAGCTAATCGTTATATTTGCCCTTATCGGGCTCATACCGAACGCTTAGCCTTCATTATGAATAACTAATAGTCAAATGATTAAATTCTTTCGAAAGATTCGCCAAAACTTACTGGCAGAAAATAAGGTCAGCAAGTACCTGCTCTATGCAATTGGAGAAATAGTCCTTGTGGTCATTGGAATTTTAATTGCACTACAAATAAATAATTATAATGAAAGTCGAAAAGAACGAATTAAAGAACAAATTGTTCTTAAAAATTTAAAAGAAGATTTTCTGGCTAATCAAAAAATCATTGATAGAACCTTAGCCGTACACAAATACCACATGTACGAACTAACTGAATATTTAAAGCATCTCGGTCCAAACGTTCCAGCTTTAACTGATTCAATCTATAAGTTTGATGTATCTGACTATGGCAAGTTAAATTTAATCGACGGTACGTTGCAGGCAGTTATTAATACGGACAATTTTGGAATAATTCAAAATGAACTTTTAAAAAAGAAACTTTCTACCTACCCAAGCACATTTGCTACCTACAAAGAATTTGAGGATGTTAATAAGGATATTGTCATCAATAAGCACAGAGCCTTGGGAGAACAGTATACCTCTATTTTAAGGCTCGACAAATCTTTGTCTGGTTTAACTAAACCTCATGAGTCAGACTTTCTTGGTTGGGCCAGGGACCCACAACATCAAAATAATACCGTAAACAGAATTACTATTATGAGGAATAAACTAATTCCGGCACTTATAGAAGTTCAGGTTAAAAATTCCGAAATACTAAAACTGCTGGAGGAAGAGATCAGGGAAGAATAATGAAAGGCTAACAATATAAGCCGGAAAAAATGCCTTATACACAATAAAATTATGCGTTATTTAAGAAATGAACCACCCCAAAATAGCAATTGAGAAAAGTAAGTTTGACAAGTCATTAGAGATTTTAAGCTTTCTAATGATCCTCGGTTCAGTCCTGATCATACTTATTTATTACAATCAACTTCCGGAAGAATTACCAATTCATTTTAACACCCCTCAAAAGAATTCCGATGGATATGGCAACAAAAGCTT
>NZ_JBATLB010000146.1:0-33206 GCF_049669965.1 Muriicola sp.
TTTAATCTAATTGCCCATCTGCGTAAGCCGTGGATTCCCATTCAGAGATTCCTTTCAGGTCTTCTACCCAATTCCAGGAGGTATAGATCACTACAGTTTGTTCCTTGGCATTATCCTGAGTCCCCTCAGTCTTAAATTGCCATATTATATCTTCGGCCTCCACAAAAGTATTTGCCTCCAGGGATTCATCGAACAACCTGTTTAGAAGGTTGTGTTTGTCCATTCCATCATTTAATACCCGCGTAATGAATGCGGCTGTTAGATTTGCAATATTTTTGCCAGATTCTGGTGTTAAAGACTTTATGGACAGTTTTAATCTGGCAATATCCGGTTCTTTGAAATTTTTAGGAAAAGCCCAGTACAGCATGCAAGACACATGAAATAGTTCCTCGTGTAAACTAAGATCTGAGTACTCCTCCCAAATTTTGTCGTCCTGTAATTCAATGGCAAGATTTTGACGTTGACCCTTATTGAGTCGGTCCCCTATCCTAAATTCCAATACTTTGACGGCGGCCTCTTCTACCTCAAAATCTGTCAGTGCCAAACAGGCCATATCCTTTAGTTCATTTGCGGGGATCTCCTGCACATCATCGTACTCCACAAACTGAAGTAGTTTGCGTAACTCATCTTCCGTCCATACCTGAGGAATCTCATGTATTTCTTTAAGTTCCAGTAGTTGAATGGTATACTTGTATTTTGCCATAAGTTTATAAATATTGGTTGCAATCTACTTCTAGAAGGCAAGGAAATTGTTTTGGATTAAACCCTTCAAAGGTAGTAAGAATAACACTTTATTACTGTTTCTAATTATACATATCAGCCTATTATTTTGTGATAAATTAAAGGGTTAGGATTAAATGTGATGTTGATATTGTGTATATTTCCTTCAATATGCCAATCAACTAAACAACCTATGGAAACCAAGGGAGTGCAACAGAAGAAATTTGGGACCTTTGGCGGGGTCTTTACCCCCACCTTACTTACAATTTTAGGGGTGATCATGTATCTGCGCCTGGGATGGGTGGTAGGTAACGCCGGACTCCTCGGAACCTGGTTGATTATTATCATCTCGTTTGCTATCACACTTTGTACGGCGCTTTCCATGTCGGCGATTACTACGAACATCAGAATAGGTGCCGGGGGTGCCTATGCCATTGTTTCACAGGCACTGGGATTGGAAGTAGGCGGTAGTTTAGGCATTCCAAGATACGTCTCTCAGGGATTAGCGGTTACGATGTATATTTTTGGTTTTCGGGAAGGTTGGCTGGGTATTTTTCCCGATCATAATCCTTTTTTGGTAGACGTGATGGTTTTTACCTTATTATTTGGGATCGCCTATGTGAGCGCTAATCTTGCCATTAAAACACAATACATCATCATGGGGATCATTGTACTTTCTTTTATCTCCATCATTTTAGCGGCTTATGAAGGATCTATGTTCAACACAACTACAGAAGCTTTGAGATTCGGATCATTTCAGGGATCTGTAGAAAATAACTTTAGTGGAAGTAATTTCTGGATTGTATTTGCGGTATTCTTCCCTGCGGCAACAGGAATTATGGCAGGTGCCAATATGTCCGGAGAACTCAAGGATCCAAAAAAAAATATACCTGTGGGTACTTTGTGGGCCATAGGGGTAAGCTTTGTTATCTATATGTTACTTGCCTATTGGATCGCACGCAGTGCCACAGAGGCCGAATTATTGGCAGACTACTATGTGATCGTAGAGAAAGCCTATTTTGGTCCGTTGATCCTTGCAGGCATCTTGGGAGCTACCTTTTCGTCGGCCCTGGCCTCCATTGTGGGATCTTCCCGGATCTTATTTGCCATGGGCGAACACAAGGTACTGCCCTACTCCACTTTTTTAGCCGGACAAAGTGCGAACGGACAACCAAGAAATGCCATGTTGATCACAGGAGTCCTGATCTTTGCAACTATGCTGTTACGAAATATCAATGCGGTGGCGCCATTGGTAACCCTGTTCTTTTTGATTACGTATGCCATGATCAATATAGTGGTCATCATTGAACAAAATCTGGGTCTGATCAGCTACCGGCCCTTATTTAAAATTCATCGTTGGGTGCCTTGGGTCGGACTAATCTCTTCGGTCTTCGCAATGTTTATCATCAACCCAACCATTAGTTTACTTTCAGTGATGATTGTTTTTGTAGTCTATTGGTATCTATCCAGACAGAATTTAGAGACCCCTTTTGAAGATGTTCGTTCGGGCTTGTTTGTATCCTTTGCAGAATGGGCCGCCAAACACACCTGGGGGATGAAAAAAATGCAGCAACGCGCCTGGAAACCCAATTTAATGGTGCCAGTGCGCGATATTAACGGGGTAAAAGGCATTTTTCCTTTTTTGCGCAACATCGCTAAACCAAAGGGTTCTATAAAGCTATTGGGAATAGAACCTTTTTCTGAGAAGAGTACGCTGGCCCTGCAATTGGCTAAGATCTCTGAATCTTTCAGGATCAAAGGTGTTTTCTCTTCCTGGACGGTGATCCACACGGACGAGTTCACCAAAGGGATCAATTACGGAAGTCAGGCTTTACAAGGCGCCTTCTTTAAACCCAATATTGTTTTTCTGAACTTACAGGAGCACGACGATTATGAGGTAGAATTGCGCCCTATCATAAAAGAGTCTATCCGTCTGGAAATTGGAGTGCTGTTGTATGTGGCACATCCTACTGCCCTGCTGGGAGAAAGAAACATCATTAATGTCTGGATCAGTGACAGGCAGACTAACTGGAACATCGGCTGGGATATTGGCAACCTGGATCTGTCCCTACTCATAGCCTATAAACTGAAACTTAACTGGAATGCGAAGATCCGACTCATAACGGTGATCAGCGATCCTAAAGAAGAACAGAACGCCCGCGAATTCCTGAATTCGCTGATCAATTTGGCGCGCTTACCTCAGACCATTACTGAGGTGTATGTGGGCACCTTTAAGCATGTAGTAGATAATGCCCCTTCTGCAGACCTGAATATTTTTGGAATGGAAGAAAATCTCAGTTTCGATTTTGTGAAAGAAATGGTAGTTAAAACCAATAGTTCCTGCCTGTTTGTGAAAGATTCGGGGCACGAGAGTATCCTTGCATAATAAAAGATGGTGTTACTTCTGCAACACCATCTTCAGTAACATTTTCATAAGTAGTAACTACCCTAATCCGGAAGTATATTTTGGTTTACCTTAAAAAGATTGGATGGGTCATATACTTGTTTGATCTTTTTTAATCGACCATAGTTATGTTTATAACTTGCTTTAACACGTTCCTGCCCTTCATCATTCATCATAAAATTAGAATAGGCACCGCCGGCAGAATGAGGATGCAGTCCTTCCCAATAATCCTTACACCAACGCGTTATTTTATCTGCATTTTTAGGATCGGGGTCTACTCCTACAATGACACCAGAATATTTGGCGTCCCTATAGGCCCAGGCGGTCTCCTCATTACCCACTCTGGATGCAGCTCCTGTGATAGGGTATAAATGCATTTGAGATAAAGGCGTCGGGATTTTGGATCCGAATTTCAAATGCTGAGCACTGATCTCTGTATTCAGATCATTAAAAAAGTCTCCTCTCCAATACCATTGAAGTCCGGGTGGCAATAAACCATCGAACATGGATTGTATGGAAGGATAAGGCATTTCCCCAACGTGCTGAAACAATGGATCCATGGCTAATATGGGTTTAAATAATTCGTTGGCTTTTGAAAGATCCCCCACATAACACCATACAATGCCACAGAACTGTTTTAGATGCAAACTCTCAGGAAATGGTGGTCCGGGAATGATCATGGTAGCAAAAAATCCGTTGAGTTCCTCGGGGGCCGACTGTATAAAGGTGTTGTACCAGGCCATTATTTCCTCGGTCTTTTCGACGGGCCATAAGGTGGGACCACCAAAAACTGTCTTTACGGGATGCGCCTGGAATTTAAAGGAAGTTATAACCCCAAAATTTCCACCCCCACCTCTAATGGCCCAAAAGAGGTCGGTATTCTGTGTGGCACTCACCGTTACAAAGGAACCATCTGCCAAAACCATATCGGCCTCCAGCAAATTATCTATGGTTAAACCGTATTTACGCGATAAATGTCCAACCCCACCACCCAGGGTAAGGCCCCCAACGCCGGTTGTTGAAATGATTCCGGCAGGCACTGCCAAACCAAAAGGATGTGTAGCGTGATCCACTTCGCCCCATAGATTTCCACCACCTACCCGTACTGTATTATTAGAGGTGTCAACTCGGATGTATTTTATTAAAGATAGATCGAGCACCAAGCCATCATCACAAAGACCCAGGCCTCCTCCATTATGACCTCCACCTCGGATAGCCAATAGAATATTGTTTTCACGGGCAAAGTTTACGGTGGCCATAACATCAGCTACATCCACACACATCACAAACATACCGGGATGTTTGTCAATCATCCCATTGTATATTTTTCTGGTTTCATCATAGTTACTGTCCATGGGCATTACCAAGGTTCCCCTTAGGTGAGAAGCAAATTCTGAAATGCTCTCTTTATCTAATTCTTTTATTGTTTTCATAATTAGTAGTGATGTTAAGGTTGTAAATACTTATTTGGCGATGATCATTCCTTTTAAGGACCAGAGTATGGCCAGAACATCTTTTTTTGTTTCTTCGGTCATCTTGTTTTTATCCAGGGCCAGGAATATGTCGTCAATTACACACATATACTCGGAAGCACTAATATTCATACCAGTATGTGCGGTAACCATGTCCATTCCGTTATAGACTTGTGGACCGCCACTGCCCATACTAAAAAATTCGATGGTGTGTTGTTTGATGATGGCCATCTTATCTGGCTGAGTCTGATAGGGCAAAAACCTTGCATTTACCGCAGGATTATTCATATGGGCCTCTACGGCGTCATCTACAATCCTGGAAATACCAGAAGTTCCACCTAATTGATCAAAAAGCGTGTTTTTCATGATTGTTGAATTATTGGTTATACCCAAAGCTAGGTATACCAATGCACGATAATGATCACATTTAAATCAAAGACTTACAATTTTGAGTCATTTATGGCGTGAAGTTTTTTACGCCTGAAATAGTTGGATGTATTTAGAGGGAAGAATACCAAAGGCGTCATTAAAACATTTGGTGAAATACGTAGGACTATTGAATCCTGTTTCAAAGGCGATCTCTGAAATATTACCTTGTTGCCTGTGTAATAGATCGAGAGCTTTGTTCAATCGGAACTCTCTCATAAAGGTATTAGGTGCCTTTCCGGTAAGTTTTTTGATTTTTCGATACGTTTGAGAAGTACTGTGCCCTAATGCTTTACACAAATTACTCAGCTTAAAGTTGGGGCCATTCCAATTTGCTTCTGAGAAGGCAACCAATTCTGAAAGGAAGTGTTCTTCTTTGGGTTTTAAAACACGAATGTGTTCTTTGTCAATAATCGCGTTTCTATTTTCATTTTCGTACAGGTGTTTGATTTCTGAGGAAATAACGAGCGGTTCTTTTACGATCTCACACATCTGTGTAGCTAAAACCAAGGATTCGGTGAAGATCCCTTCTTCATCCGTCACAGGAGCCCCGGCACAAATACCTATATTCAGGCCCTGATGCTCATTCCTAAGTTTAGGATAGCTGTACTTAAAATTCTCCTGGATCTTCAGGGCACAAAGTACAGCATTGGTAACCGATCTAAAAGAGACCAAGTATGATTTGTCGTTTTCGCGAACAATAGATCCTTCAAAGTGTTTTAGTGAATTAGCTACGCTCCGGTGAAACTTTTGAGTAAAAATACTAAGCTGTTGATCTTCTGTTCTGTATAGTTGATCTGCAGTTTCAATGACCATGATCACCCGGAAGGCAGGATCATCTATTATATTTAGATCTGTATCAACAGATTTATTGGGATCTTCAATTCGTCCAAGGAAGGATTCTACCAAATGGGCGTCTACTTCAATTATGTTATGAGGAAAGCTGCCGTGCGCATGATTATGCATTTGCTGAATAGACTCCTTGTTAGGTGCTTCAATTAAACAAAAAGCTGTATGCCTTTCACTATCACACCAATAGGTCATTCCCTTACACCCGTATAAGTGCTGCACTTTTAAGTCTTCCTGATGCATCTGCGCAACGTGCTCCGGTTTAATCTCATCCGGAATATCATGACGGTCCATATAAAGAGGCATGCTATTGTATTTTGCCTTAAGATACGGAATTCTAGATATTTAAAAGAAGTAGCTTCTCTAAAAATTGATCTGTCAGGAGCTCCCTACTGACTTACTTTTAAGTAAGGCAGATATTCCTGCTCTGGTATATCCATTCACAAAATACATTTTGACGGATCCGCGATTCTTGAGGTCCCTTATACCCCGGTACTCGCAATCAAAAGTTTCCTTTATGAGTAAATAGGTAGATTCTCCAATATTGATCTTTCCTGATTCGGAAGTTGCCTCCAATCTGGAAGCAATATTCACCGTATCTCCCCAGATGTCATATGAAAATTTCTTACTCCCCACTACCCCTGCAACCACCGGCCCTGTATTGATGCCAATCCTGATCTTAAAAGAAAGCAGGCTGGTTTCTGTTGCCATCGCTTTTTCAACAAAGTCGAGTATCTCAAAAGCCGCGGTAACCATTTTCACGGCATGATCTTCTATAGGAAAAGGTAATCCGCCTGCGCACATATAAGAATCTCCGATTGTTTTGATCTTCTCGAGACCGTACTTTTCAATGATATCATCAAATGCTGAAAAATAGTACCCAAGGCTGTAAACAAGTATTTCAGGATCTACCTGTTCTGCCTGGGTCGTAAATGCTTCAAAATCAGTAAACATTACCGTGGCAGATTCCACCTTGCTGGCCTTTACTTCACCAGATTCCTTTAGTTCGTTCGCTGTTATTTCGGGCAGGATATTTAGCAACAAATGCTCGGAACGGTCTCTTTCTCTTTCAATGATAGCCTTGGTTCGCTTTATATAGATATTTCGCCTCAAAAGCCCAATGGCCAAAAGAATAATAAGAAAAAGTGCGACAGCTACCGCAATGGTTATGATCTTTTGGGTTCTTCTTTTTTGTTCCAGAAGCTCATTCTCGCGTTGTTTCTGTGCCAGTTCATAATTCGCCATCTGCTGTACCGCGGTTATATTCTGAACACTATCCTTAAAGGCTATATAATTGCGATAATATTTCAGCGCAGCCGAAGAGTATCCGGTTTGCTCATATAGTTCAGAAAGTTTTAAATAAGCCCCACTTATTTCGGCTTTTAGTCCATATTGTCTTGCAAGATTTAAAGAACGCAAGGAATAACTAAATGCGGCGTCCCAGTCATTTTTTTTAGCATAGATGTCTGACATATACCATAGGTAGACCGTAATAGGCCGGTAATCGCCTAATTCTTCAAGGATGGTGATCGCCTCACTAATATTACCCTCTGCCTGCTCATCCTGGCCTTTTTGTGCCAGGGCCAGGCCTGTATTACCCCTGTTGTAGGCATAGTAGATCCTTTTATCACTTATTTCCTTAAATATTTTACCTGACTGATTGAAAAAAAGCAAGGCAGAATCTGGCTGTCCCCATTCCAGATACGCATCCCCCAGATTTTCCATCGTGATGGCGTAAGACAGCGTATCTGTATCCTTAAGGATCGATATGGCGTTGGAATAGTACTGAATTACACTCTGTTTGTTTCCCATCCCGGCATAAACTGCGGCAATGGCGGTATATATGCGACCTAGATAATTTTTGTTCCCACTTTCGTTGGCAATATCTACGGCCTTAAAATAGCTTTCCAGGGCCTTACTGAGATCCCCTTTGGTTTCCAGGGCGTTTCCCCTTTGAAGATATACCGTGTAGAGATACTGATTTGAATCGGCTGCAATAGCCTTTTCAAGCAAAAGATCGCTGTAAAACAAAGATTGATCCGGGTCCGGAATGTTGGATGCAATATCTGCAAGAAGATCTAATAGTTCCTCAGGGGTGTACTCCCCGGATTCGTAGTATTTTACGAGACTATCTGCAAGTATTTGATTTTGTGCCACGCAAGCGGGCCATATAAAAAGGAGCATAGAAAATGCACAGAATAGCTTTATAGGATAATGAAGTATATGTAATAAAAAGCGCTTCATATTATACCAATTATACAGTGGTCTTTGTTTAATCCCCTATTCGTACCTTAGAAATAATAGTATGCACTTGGGCACTGGTCCCAATTTTGAACTCTATTTGATATGTATACAATTCACTTCCTCCCCGAATAATCGTTGCCTGTGTTATCTTTTTACCCTGAATGAGATCTGAGCTAAAAATCCTTGGGCCACTAAGGTATTTTATGTGATTTATAGTTACGGGAACATCTAACTCAGAAGACGACAAAGCCTTCCATTTTATCTGATCTCCCACACTGGCAAAGATCGTAAAAGTATCTTGTGTACTTGAATTTAAAACAGTGGTCTTATTCCCGGCTTTCAATTCATAAGCCTTCTCGGGTACACTGTTCTTGGTATCTACCAAAAGGGTAATCTCATGAACATCCTGTCCTATTGTTTTGTTGGACATCATTACCAGCATTAAAACAATTAATTGTAGTGGTAGACGCATGCGTATTATTTAGTTTTGAAATATTTAATAAAGGGGATAGACAATCCTTTGATTCAGGATGTATCTTCCCCTAACTTTATTTAACCTGATCTTATTGGATCAATTCACTTTTATTTTTGGATCTAGTGTATATTTACCTTCGCGTTGAACTTTGAATTCAATTAAGTATTCATAATCCATATCAGTGGCTGTTTTCCGCTTAATTTTATCCTTTACCTTTTCTTTTCCCCCACTATTTTGACCTGGAATATTTGTTTTATTGAAGATATTAATACCCCTTATCCATTTAATATTTTTTATTTTCACATCCTCCCCTTTGGTAGTAACTCCTACCCATTCTATTTCGGTGCCATCCTTAACCTGAATGGTAAAAGATTTAGGATTACTATCTGTGGAGATCACCACCGAGCTTGGGACGGCCGTGAGGGTGCAACCCCCGGGCATGTTTCTATCATTCCCTAATTGTTCTGTGTCTACGGTAAGTGTAATCACAACCGGGTCGGTTCCTTGCCCATAGCTTAGCGAATAAAAAAGCAAAAGTAGTAACAGTGCATTGCCTTTCAGCTTGTGACATGTTTTCATAATGTTGGTTTTTTTTGGTTATTTATAATGATCACACCATTGGATGCGTCCTAGATTTTTAATTCTCAACAAGATACTGAATAAACTTTATAAATACGGACTTAAGTAGGCAGTATCAAGATTAATTGAATAGCTTTATAAGCTAGAAACAATAGGTATTTTGAATTTATTTAAACTGTATTTCTTCCTTTTGACACTCTTGTGTTTTATCCCCACTGCATTCGGACAGTTGGTAAATATAGAATCTCAGCGAATACAAGTAGACTCCATTCGCTTTGTGTTAAAAAGTGATTTGTTATTCGACTATTCCAACAATAACGGGGACTATCTCTCACAGTTTACGGCAAATCTTGCCACTCAAATAAAATCAAAAGATCTTAAGAGGATCTACATGTTTATCGGCAGTTACAATACCGAGCGGAGCAAGGACCAGGACTTTCAAAATTCCTACTTTTTACATCTCAGATACAATCAAAAGATTACCAAGGTATTTCGCTTTGAAGCCTTTATACAGAATCAGTACAACGCCTTGCTTACCATAAACAATAGAAAGTTAATTGGGGCCGGACTTCGCTTAAAATTTATCTCTACCCCTACGGTAAAGGCTTATTTTGGAAACGCATACATGTATGAACTTGAAAAATTGGATACAAATGAGATATCGTATTACAACAATCGGAATAGTAGCTATGTGTCTTTCTCTGTTAGTTTGCCAAAATCAAAGGTAATCATTACGGAAACTCTTTATTTTCAGCCAAAATACAGTGACCTGGGTAACTATCGTATTTTTCAACAATTACAGGCACAATTTCCCATAAGTACTGTTCTGAGTTTTACAACCCAATTTACGTACTTCTACAATAGCTTTGTTCCGGGTAGCAGCAGAGATTATTCCTCAGATCTCAGTCTTGGACTAAGCATCAATATTTAGTTCAATATACATTAGCAACTAGTGACCAAAAAAGGACTCCTTTAAAGCCTTACAAATAAACTTAAAATATAATTGAATTAGATCTGTTTAACACGAACAGCGTTCATGCCTTTCATTCCTTTTTCCAATTCAAAAGAAACAGAATCGTTTTCGGCGATCTCATCAATGAGTCCGCTGACATGGGTGAAGTATTTTTCGTTATTCTCTGTATCGATGATAAAGCCGAATCCTTTGGAGGTGTCAAAGAAAGATACTTTTCCTTTTCTAACAGGATCGAAAGGTTCTCTGTCTCCTTCTTCTCTCTTTGGAATACCTAGGATGATATCGTCCGCATCTACCTTGATTTTGTTTGCAGGATCTGGAGGAGTATCTACCAAATTTCCTAAATGATCTACATAGGCAAATGGAATACCTTGAGGATTCTCATTTGAAGAAAGTTTTCTTGCTTCTTTCTTTTTGCGTTTCTCTTCCTGTTTCTTAAGGCGTTTCTTTTCTCTTTCCCCTTTACTATATGTCTGTTGTGATCTTGCCATTCCCCGATTTTATGGGTTTAAAGGTAGTAAGTATCTAGGCAACTCACAAGGAAATGACCCTCTTTCACATCGTGAAACAAAAAAGAGCGTTCAAAACGCTCTTTTAAGGGTTGTTTGGCTGGTTATGGCCCTTTAGTGCCCCATATTCTGGTACTTAGTTTTTGAAATAATTAAGTGCTTGAATTCCTGGAAGCGAAAGAAGTACTTCTTCCAAAAAGAAACAACCGAAAAAGGACGAAACCATACAAATACTGTCCCAAGCAACTAAAAAAGTTATCCAAAACCCTTATAAAATGTATGGAATCAAAACTAGTGGGGTATTAAAATACCTGATAGGATCAATGAATATAACTCCCGGCATTAATATCAATAGTTGTTCCTGTGGCGTGGTCCATGTCTCCGGAACTAATAAAACCAACCAGCGGAGCAATATCGGTTACTTCTGTGAGTTTATTCAGGGCGATTTCATCTAGCACTTTGGCCTCCCCATACTCCCCAATAAATTGTTCGGCCATGGCAGTCCTTGTAAATCCAGGGGCTATTACGAAGGCCTTGATGTCATATTTCCCAAACGAACGCGCCACACTCCTCGCCAGAGAGGTGAGTCCGCCTTTTGAGGCCGCATAGGCGAGATATTCTTGGGTCTCTCCGCGGAAGGCCGCCCTGCTGCCGATATAGATGATCCTTCCACTTTTGTTTATTATAAAATGATCCAGAGCGACTTTGGTCATTAGTCCTACAGCATCTAAATTCACAGCAAGCGTCTGTTTCCATATGCGGTACCATTCTTTTACGCCGGTATCCATGGGATGTGGAATGAAAACCCCTGCATTTAAAATAAGTGTATCTATCTTCCCGAGAAATTCTACCGCTCTTTCAAATAGCAATAATACCTCTTCACTATTAGATAAATCGGCTTGTAGTGCTTTAGCATGATCATCTCCGTATTTTTGAATTAAGGCTTCTGCCCCAGCCTTACCAGAGTGATAGTGCACGCCTACCTTAGCACCATGTTCCAAAAGATAATCTGCAATGGCGTATCCTATCCCCTTGGAAGCACCTGTGACCAGAATAGTCTTGCCTTTTAGTTTCATATTATTCCTTTTTTGGTGAAAACTAAAGTAAGAATTATCTAATTGAATCTTAATTCAGAAGAAGGATTTCCGTGCAAAGCATTCAAACATAAAAAAAGGATGATCCTGCGGACCATCCTTTCTCAGTAGTAAAATCCTGCCTACTTTAAAGTCACATTAAGTATAATCTTTGTATTCAGTAACTTGGATATTGGGCAAATCTCTTTTGCCTTATTGGCAATCTCAGTGAATTTATCACTACTAATTCCAGGAACTTTCCCATCTAGGTCTAGTGTGACACTGGTGATACTTCCATCTTCGAATAACACGCTGGCATTGGCCACAAGATCATCCGGAGTGAATCCTGCCTCCCCTAAGAGGAAACTCAACTGCATGGCAAAACACCCTGCATGGGCCGCACCTATCAATTCTTCGGGATTGGTCCCTACACCATCCTCAAACCGGGTTTTAAAGGAATATTGTGTATTATTTAATACGGTGCTATCTGTGGTTAGTTTTCCTTTTCCTTCCTTTCCACTACCTTGCCAATGAGCTTTTGCTTTTCTTGTAAATTTCATTTTAAAATATTGTTTTATAGATGTTTATAAATTATTTATTGAACGTTTCATTTAATAATTTCTGTAGTGCATCCCAAGAAGCTTTGTCCGCTTTTTCCTGGTATGCCAGGGGAAGGTTAAACTTCTGCCCCAGGGAATCCGCCTCCTTACTGGTAAAGGCGTGTTGTGCGCCCTCGTAGGCAATGTATTCATAGTTGGCTCCTGCTTTATCCATGGCCTCTTTGTAGGCAACTACAGACTCCTCAGAAACAAAAGGATCTGCAGCACCATTACAAACCAACACTCTGGCCTTGATCCCATCATTTGGCATAATGGGCAATTGCACTCCGCTATGAAAGGCAGCCACGGCATCCAGATCTTCCCCTGCATTAGCCATGGTAAGAACCACGCTTCCTCCAAAGCAATATCCTATTGCAGCAATCTTTGTGGAATCTACCGAAGGTTGAGACTTTAAAAGCTCAAGTGCCGCTTCAAAGCGCGCTCTTGCTTCCTCAATATTTTGCATCACCATCCCCGAAAACTTTCCTGCGTCATCCGGGTGCTTTGCTTGTTTCCCATCTCCGTACATATCCACCGCCAAGGCAGTATAGCCCAGTTCCGCCAGCATATCTGCCCTTTCCCTGGTATAGGCATTATGCCCCCACCATTCGTGAACTACCAGAATACCGGGACGTTTACCTTCTTTGGATCCATCATAGGCAAGGTATCCCTTCATGGTGGTAGAATTAGTGGCGTAGGTCACTTCTTTCCCTGTAAGGGATTTTACTTCAGTAGTCGGCTGCACTTTTGTCTCCTGCTTTTTATCTGATTTGCAGGATGTAATTAGGATAGCAAGTCCAACAATCAATATTAGCGCTGTTTTCTTCATTTTTATTTTAAAATATAATTGTACTAAAATACGAAATAGGTGGCTATTGTGCCGCACTTACTTCCGCTGTTTTTCTTTCATAATCCAGATAGCCTTTTTTTCCAGGCGTATAGAAAGTGTTTTCTTCCCAGTCCGTTAAAGGAACATCTTGTTTAAAGCGTTCCACAAGATCCGGATTTGAAATATAGGGCTTACCAAAAGCAACAAGATCTGCCAGGCCTTCTTCGAGGATTCGGTTCCCGGATTCCTTATCGAAACCATTATTAATCATTAGTTTACCCCGGTACAAGGGCCTGTAATGCTTTGCAATATTTGTCACCGCAAAAGGCACTTCAGATACATCCGTAAAAGGCTCGGACAAATGAAGATACGCCAGGTTGTAGTCGTTGAGCTTTTGCACTATATAATCAAAGGTAGGGATGGTCTCTTCATCCATGGTCATTCCAAAGGACCCATGCAGGGAGGGGTTTAATCGTATTCCTATCTTGTCTTCAGGCATTCGCTCTTTGATCGCCTCCAGGACGTCAAATAAGAATCGCGCCCTGTTTTCGATATTCCCTCCATAGGCATCCGTTCTTGTATTGCTTGTTCTGTTAAAAAATTGATGGAACAGATATCCGTTAGAAGCGTGAATTTCAACCCCATCAAAGCCCGCAACCATAGCATTTGTTGCGGCATTCGCAAAATCTTTAATTGTTTTATGGATGTCATCTAATGTCATCTCCTTAGGTGTAACAGTATCTTTAAAGCCATCTGGGGTGTATGATTTTTCATTGGGGTTGATCGCCGAAGGAGCCAGAGGCAGGTTACCTTTATGGAAATCGGGATGAGACATTCTGCCTACATGCCATAATTGGATGAAGATCCTACCCCCCGAGGCATGCACTTTTTCAGTTACCATCTTCCATCCTTTTAGTTGAGCTTTTGAATAGATCCCTGGGGTATTAATATAACCAACCGCCTGTTCCGATACCTGTGAACCTTCGGTAATTATAAGTCCAGCGGAAGCTCGTTGTTGGTAGTAGGTTCCCTGTAAATCCTCGGTTGGTTTGTTTTCTTTGTTGTCTGCCCTACTTCTGGTCATAGGAGCCATCACCACTCTGTTGGGTAAATGAAGTGATCCAAGGCTTATGGGTTGCAATAAAAGTTGCGCTCTGTTCATATGTATTCTACTTATTTAGATTATTTAAACTGTTCAGGACAATCCTGACCATGGATAATAAATTAAATTTCTTCACATTAAGGGCATTTATTGGGTATTTTAGCACATGTTTAACTTTTTTAGCAAATATTTAAACAAAATTTAATATTTGCGCTTCACTCTTCTCCCTATCTTTCCCGAATAACTTTAAATACACTGAAAAATGAGAGTACTAAGTACAATGATCCTGATGGCACTAATGCTAGTTGCTTGTGGGGAAACCAAAAAAGAAAAAGAGAATATGGACGAAACCATGGAAACGGAAGATACTGAAATGACATCAGAATCATATGATACCATGGAGACAGAAACAATTGTAGGAGTAGCCAGCGGGAATGAGAATTTCAGCACCTTGGTAGCCGCAGTACAAGCTGCCGATTTAGTGGGTACCTTAAGTAGTGATGGACCATTTACCGTCTTTGCTCCAACAAATGACAGTTTTGACAAATTACCGGAGGGAACTGTTATGACTTTATTAAAGCCCGAAAACAAGAATGCCTTGATAAATTTGCTTACGTACCATGTGGTGGCCGGCAAGTATCCTGCTGCGGCAGTTGTGGAAGCGATCAACTCTAACGGTGGATCTTTTGTTGTTGAAACAGTTCAAGGCAACAAAATTACCTTATCTCTGGAAGGAGAAAGTGTAAAATTAGTTGACGCCAAAGGAAATGCGAGTATGGTGATCATGGCAGATGTGCCTGCATCAAATGGTGTAATTCACGCCATTGATACAGTAATAATGCCAGCTGACTAAGCATCAATCTATATTTGATTAAGGAACCGCTTTCGAGCGGTTTTTTTGTTTCTGAAGGTTTGCTATAATAGCCTTAGACGCCATTTCACCACTCAACAATGCAGCATTGGAGGAGCCGTAGAGCTGATGATCTCCAGCACTATAAATGGTATTACCCAGTCTTCCGTGTTCTTCATCCCAAGAGTGTGTAAGGTGAGTAAGGGATGGAAGGGCCTTACATATAGTAAAACGTTTCAGGTATCGGAGTTCTTTAATATCACAAAAACCTTTCAACTCCTCTGAAACCTTCCTTACCAATTCATCTTCGGATAATGAATGTTCCCGCACTACGGTTACAGAGAGTAATTCCTTCTCCCCTTTGCTCTCATAACCCAAACTGCTAGGGTAAAAAATATTGTTCACAAGGGCATTCGAATCCGTAATAAGTCCGATAATACGTTTTTTAATTTTCCGCTGTTCAGTCTCAAAATACAAGGTTTCACAGCTATGCCATGATAGTTGTTTTTGTTGGGGCTTATTGAAAATTCCTGCCACATCGGTTGCTATTAAAATGATATCTGAGGTGAACTCTTGCCCGTCCTTTAGTATTAGCTTACCTTCTTCAACCTTTGCAATGGGAGAATCGTAGTTTATTGTTGTGTGCTGTAATCTCTTTAATAATTGCAGTGGTAATTCTCCCATCCCTCCTTTCGGAATGGTTGCATATCCCTTTCCAAACATTTTAAACACAAACAAAAACATCCTGCAGGATGTTTTTAGCTCATTTTCTAAAAAGATACCGGTAAAAAATGGCTTGAAGAATACATTAATAATCCGATTTGAAAATCCTCTTTTCCTTAAGTAGGCCAGCGTACTGATCTCTTCTTCCTTAAAAATGTCCTCATCCCGGGTTTTCTGTAATTTTCTGTACAACACCCATAACAGATATACGTCCTTTATGCTTGCAAGTCCAGAAAATAAGGTAGAAAATAAAAATCCCATATGCCTACTGGGATCGCCTATGATCATTGACTTACCGGTATTAAAAAGAATAGCCCCAGGTAAAATCCTCTGGAGCTGCAACTCGTCATACTTGAAATATTCCTGTGCTTTGGGATAAGCATCTAAAAGTACCTGAAAACCATGATCTAATTGATAACCTTCAAATAAATCAGTTTTAACCCGTCCCCCTGCCTCTGAAGTAGCTTCAAAAATAACCGGTTTATATCCGGCTTTTTCAAGAGTTATGGCCGCGGCCAGGCCACTTAATCCCGCTCCAATGATACTAATTTTCGTACTCATAATCTCAATTCTTCAAAATTAAAGAATTCTGCTCATGTACTCTACTGTCTTTTATTAAATGCGCTGTTAGTTTGTACAAAACCTGTATAAAGAGAGATTTTAATTACCTTTGCGGCCATGCTATCGAGCTTCACCGATTCCCAAATGGAACCACTTACTTTCCTTCTCTTTTTTCTGGCTTTTTCTTTTCTGTTTTTTGGAACTGGTTGTTTTCTTTTGCCAAGGATGAAACACGAATTTGAACGTTACAGGCTTCCCCATCTAAGAAAAACAGTTGGGGGATTGCAGTTATTAGGAGGAGCAGGCCTCATTTTCGGATTTTTCTTAAGCCCACCGATAGGCTTGTTGGCGTCTGCCTGTTTATCAATTTTAATGCTGTTAGGGGTTGTAATCCGGATCAAGATCAAGGATCCCTTACTGGCTATTTTACCCGCCCTTACCTATGCCATCTTAAGTGCATACTTAGCTGTCAGCCTTTTGCCGGGCTTGTGACCTAGATCTCCCTATCCATAAAAAATAATAAGAAGACACATAGCCATAAATAGTGACGCTGGGAAAGATTTTATCAATGGATCATTTATTCGAAAGTGCATAGAGATTGATCCTGCCAGTAAGAATGCCAGACCAGAAGCTGCGACCAGTTTCAGGTCGGGATACCAAATGGCTACCAGCAATAGAATTGCCAATACAACTTTTAAGGTGCCAATCACATAACAAGACCAGGATGGTAGTCCGTAAACTTGAAATTCTTCTAAGATGGTAGTGGCCTTCCCTCCCCGCCATCGTGTTGGTTTATTGTATTGAATCAGCCATACATTTAATATACTGATCCCAACTATACCCTGAAGTATTTGTATAAATATTTCCATAGCACTTAATTTTCAACGAATGTACTAAAAAAATAAGAAGTTTGTCTGAGGCAGAAAGCCCAGGCCGGGAATAAATCCCTGGTTACAATAATCTTTATCTGAAATACATTGCAAGAAACCTATTGCCGTTTTCTGAAAAGATTCTGTTCACGATATCATCGGCACTAATCTTGTTTTCAGGCTTATTAAAGGTAGCTTCCTTCATATAGTTATACGCATGTCTTTCAAGAAAGTCGGCCAGAAAAGGTAATTCCTCTGACGTCCAAAATCCGTTCAAGGGATCAATGATTCCATCAAAATCTGATCCAATAGCCATACAGTCCCATGCAAATAAATCATTGGCATCTAAAACAGTTGCTATATGGCGCACCTGATTCCAAAGTAATTCTGAGCGGTAATGCATAATCTTATGTCGTTTCACAGAGTGCTTTACTTTTTTTATGGTTGCCTTATTGGCAATACGCCGTTCATCTAATTGCAGTCCGATAATTCCTCCTGTGCTGGCCACCCGGATAAGCTCTTCATCGTAAAAGTTGATCGTGGCCGGATTTAACAACTTAGCAGTTTCAGGGAAAGCTGGCACGGCATTTACAAAGGAAGCAAGTCCGTTACATGCCCCATGACTTATCACAATAGGGATGTCTTTAAATTCATCTTTACCACTGTCCAGGAGCGCATAATACTCTTCCCGGGCAGCTACACTCATATGCTTAATATCTGGCAGTATACGATTTCCTTGAGAAGCATCGAGCATTCGCTTTAAAACCTTTCTCCCAAGGGAAGTGAAACCAGTATCGAGGCCTTCAGTTTGATCAGCGAACTTTTTCACGACCCCGGTAAGACTTGATGCATGTCCACACAGATGATTCCAAAAATGATGGGCTATGGTAATAAAAAAAGGCCTGTTTTGCCAATTCTTGATCGCAGTTAGATTGGCCAAAACTTCATCTTCATCTGGTTGGCTTCCCAGCCCTGTATTAAGAACATGGAGTCCTTCAATAGTAATTATGACAGCAATGGTCTGTATTTTTGAGGAGATATCTTCCGCGCGGATTTCTTCTATCTGAGAATAATTCCTCACCAGCTTATATCTAAACTTGCCTCCTGCAATTCTAAAGACCTTTCCATCTAATTGTTGATAATAATTATACTGCAGGAGCAGGTCCTGATAGTAGTCCTTAATACCCTGAATATGATCTACCCGCTTCGCCCCTATCCCCAAGGCAAAATTAGAAGCCAGATCAAGTATAAGTTCATTTTTTAGTTTGTTGCGAACAAACCACTTTTCTAACGGATATAAAGAGACACATACTGTTCTTACGCCTCCTAGAGAAAGTGCCGTAAAATTAGACTGTGAAAACTTTGTAAGTCCGCTCAGATAATTTATAAGCTTATCGAAGGTAGAAGGAGGGTCATAGTGCCAAAGACTCTTTTTTCGTCTTCTATCGCTGCTATTTATTCCTATAGGAAGCTGATTAAAACTTTTACCAAAGGGTTTTAGTGCAGGATGACAATGAAAGTCTATATAGTCGTTTTTAAAAACCATGATGCCATGCTCAAAAATGCTTTAAAACAACATTTTATTTATCTAAAGAACTTATCAGGTTTTGCTGAATATGATTAGGCACTGCCTTAAAGGCGGAGAATACGGCACTAAACGTTGCCTTCCCTTGAGTCAGTGATCTCAGATCTGTTGAATACCGGTAAAGTTCTGCTTCCGGCACTGCACACTTGAGTATCTGAAAGTGATCAACACTATCTATCCCCTGTATGATGGAACGTCTGGACTGCAGATCGGTCATCACACTGCCCACTGTATCTTCCGGAACTTTTACAGTCACTTCCTGGACTGGCTCCAGAAGTTTTGGATTTGCATTGAGGAAGGCTTCCTTAAAAGCATGTGCCCCTGCAATTTTAAAGGCAATATCATTGGAGTCTACAGGGTGCATTTTACCATCGTATACCATGACCCTAACATCCCTGATAAAAGAGCCGGTAAGCGGACCGGATTCCATTACTTCCAAGATACCCTTTCTAATGGATGGCAAATAACGAGTATCTATCACCCCACCTACTATACAATTATAAAATACTAATTTTCCACCCCATGGAAGGTCAATTTCCTCCTTGCCTCTTATATTAAAACCCTGAGGTTCTACCATCCCCTCTTTCCAGGGTTCTATCTTCATATGCACCTGGGCAAACTGCCCTGCTCCTCCTGATTGTTTCTTATGACGATAACTTGCCGTAGACGTCCTCTGAATGGTCTCTCTGTATGCTATCTTTGGAGGTTCAAAATGAGCTTCAATACCATAATTATTCTTTAAACTCCACTCTATAGTAGCCAAATGCAATTCACCCTGGCAGCCCAAAATCAATTGTCGCAATTCTTTAGAATACTGAATGATTACCGTTGGATCCTGACTATGGATCTTTTTGAGGGCATCACTTAATTTTTCTTCTTCTTGCTTATTAAGTGCAGATATTGCCCTTCTTGTTCGCGAAGCGGGATATTGTATGGGTTTAATGGTAACTTCAGAGCCTTCTGTATTCAGGGTATCGTTCGTTTCTGTATGTTTTAGCTTTAGGCTTGCCCCAATATCACCTACGGTAAGTTTATTTACATTCTCCCTGTTCTTTCCGTCCATGATGAATAATTGATTCAGCACTTCTGTTTCACCATTTCTTGCGTTCACCAGTTTGTCATTAACCCGAACCTCACCAGATTTAACCTTAAAAAAAGTGATCTGCCCCAAGCTGGGTTGAAATACGGTTTTAAAAACAAAAAGAGCGGTAGGTGCTTCCTTTTGCCGTTCAATAGATATTCCTTCCACAGATTGTTCCTGCTTTAGATCGGCAGCTGCAGGTGCTACGTTATCAATAAAACCCATAAGACGGCCACTACCCATATCATTTAAGGCAGAAACACAAAATACTGGGAACAGTTCATGGTTCAACATGCCTGCTTTGATCCCAATTCTCATTTCATCCTCATTTAAAGTGCCTTTTTCGAAGAATAGTTCCATAAGATTCTCATCATTCTCCGCAGCCTTTTCCACCAATTCGTTGTGAAGCCTATTAGCACGTTCCTTTTGATCTTCCGGAATTGCCAGTTTTTCAGGCTTTCCTCCCTCTGGACCAAACTTATAGCATTTCATTTTTAACACGTCAATGATGCATTGAGCACCATCCATCCTAATGGGATACTGAATAAGTACGGCATTGTTCCCAACAAGCGATTTTATACTGTGAAAACTCAGTTCAAAGTTCGCGTTTAAATGATCTATTTGGTTCACCACAAAAACCGTTGGTTTTTGATAGTGGTCTATATAACTCCAGATGATCTCGGTGCCTACTTCAACGCCATACTGGCCATTGATGACGGTAAGAATGGTATCTGCAACTCGGATCGAAGAGATGATCTCACCCACAAAATCATCGAGGCCGGGGGTATCAATGATATTTATCTTGTAATTTCGCCACTCTGTATGCAGTGGGGTGGCAAAAACGGAGGTTCCCCGCTCATGTTCTATTTCGTGATAATCCGAGACAGTGTTCTTATTTTCCACGGTCCCTCTTCTATTGATCAATCCGGCTTCAAAAAGCATGGTCTCTGCCAGGGTTGTTTTTCCACTTTGATGGGCTCCTACGAATACAACATTTTTAATGTGTTTATCATCGAATACTTTCATAATCTTAGGTCTTTAGATCGTATTATAAAAATTAAAAGCCACATCAAAAGGTGGTACAGAAGGGGCTTTCTAAGGAATGTACTTGGAAGGGGGTAGATACCCTGATAAACAGCGTATTTATCCTATTCTCTAAGCATCCTAAATTTACTATTTTTTCTCTTTAAAACCCATTAATTAAGGGCAATATTTTGAGAAAAATGGCAGCCTTTTCTTTAAAAGAAAGCATTGTCTGTCTTTGGAAATAAAAACAATAGGGTTACTGTTTTTGGCGTACAAAAGGAACAAATCGTACCGGCATTAAATTTCTGGTTTTGATCTTCCCCTTTTTCTTTTTTATCAAGACCAATTGTCGGACTCCGTTATTGGGTCCAATAGGAATCATCATCCTCCCATTTTCGGCTAGTTGCTCTACCAGGTAAAGGGGGATGCGTTCCGCCCCCGCGGTAACAATAATGGCATTAAATGGCGCCTTCTCCTTCCAGCCATAGTATCCGTCCCCTATTCGAACCGCAACATTCCGTATATTCAGGTTGACCATTCGCTGAATTGCCACTTGTGCAAGGGAATTTATTATTTCAATGGTGAAAACAGAATCGACCATTTGGGAAAGTATGGCTGCCTGATACCCGGAACCAGTGCCAATTTCTAATACCCTATCCGACGTACTTAACTCTAATTTTTGAGTCATATAGGCCACCATAAATGGTTGGGAAATGGTTTGTCCCTCTCCGATAGGTAATGGCCTGTCCTGATAAGCAAAGGGTTTTTGTGCTTCCGGGACGAAGTATTCCCTGGGAATACTTCCCATTGCTTTTAGTGTTGCTTTGTCTGTAATACCTCGTGGTTCTAATTGTTCCTTCAACATGCGTTGCCTTTGTGCCGCATAGTTTTCTTGTGCATAACTATAGCATACGGAGGCCAGGACAAGCAAAACGAACTTTAACCGAATAATACCCCTTTTCATAACATTTTAGGATTATAAAGGTATTCCTAAACTACCCTTTTAAACCATGATCCCATTGCCAGGCTTCCCTATTTTTGCATGATTGGCAATTTTATTTGTGAGGGATGGGTAGCCGAATGATGAATGGTATTGGTAGCGACCACGCCCACCTTCTCATCATAGTTATTCCCCCCTGTGTTTAAATTCCGGGCAAATCTTGGAAAATTACTACTCGATACTTCTATGCGGATACGATGGCCTTTCTTAAAGAAGTTACTCGTGGCCATAGGCGTTAGATCTACCTTGTAGACTTTGCCATTTTCCATAAAGACCTCCTTTTCATAGCCTTCCCTGTAACGCACCCGCTGAATAGTTTCATCGAGGTTGTAAGCACTTCCGTCCGGATGAACATCTATCAGTTTAATAGTAAGATCTGTATCCTTAACATCGCTAGAGAGGTATAAGGTAGATTCTATGAATCCTGTCATTTCTATGCCTTCTTCCAGTACATCTGAGGTGTACACGAGGATATCATTCCTGGTCTCCATGCCCTGTTGGTCAAAGGCTCCTCCTTTAACTGCATTTCCGGTACAACAAACATTGCCACCATAGGAAGGGACAGGATTCATCGGGTCGTACATAAAGGTATCGGGCTTTTCATCCCCGGCTGGTTTTGTCAGACTCAGGCTACCGTCGCCAAACAAACTATTTGCCGATCCGGCGCTATGGAAGTAATAGGTTTGTAATTTTGATTGCTTAGGTGGCCAGGTCTCGGAGGAGTTCCATTGATTGCTTCCCATGGTATAATACTGCACCTTGGGTGTTTTTGATTTAAAGTCGTTGGCGTCCCCTTTCAACCACAGATCAAACCAACTGTAAATCTGTTCCTCGTAATTTAGTCTGGCATCCCCTACCGATAATTCTCCAACTATCGTATTTTCAGTGGCCCGTGTATAGGCACAATGCAGCGTTGGCGCTATAACCAGATATTGATTATCCTTAACTGCTGCATCCTTGGCATTTGTTCTGACATGGTTATACAAGGCCAAATTGGGGCTAATGGAAACATCGTACCAGGTAGCAAACCAAAATCCCGGAACAGTAATCTCCATATCATCGTGGTAGAGGCCCCCTTCAAACCAGGCCTTGTCATTTGGTTTTCGTCTTACCATCTTGTCGAACACTTCTTTTTTTCCCGGAATATTCTTAATAAAATCCTGAATAGGCAAATGTTTTAAAGCCTCTGCCATATCTACCGGTGGGTTTTCAGGAGCCAGATCATAGAATCTGGAAATACGTATAAGATCTTCCTGGGTAGCCCCTGCAGGGATCCTTGGCTTAAAGGTATCGTGCTCCACCCCGTATAACCATGCAAAAAAGAGCATCTGCTCTGCCCCTCCTCTATACCAGTTACCTTGTTCATAGTAGTCGCCTACCCTGCCTACCCCGGCACCAAAACTTTGCGGAACCATAGCGCCAAGTGAAGGATGATCCAAAGCTGCCACAGCCATTTGCCATTCTGCAGTAGATGAGCACCCTAAAAGTCCGATTTTTCCATTGGACCATGGTTGAGAGCTCATCCAGGAAAAAGCATCATATCCATCTGTTAGTGGTACCCCTAAAATCTCCCATTCACCTTCTGAAAAATAGCGCCCCCTTTCATTCTGAACAACATAGGCATAGCCCCTTTTTACCGCTTCGTAAGCTCTTTCAGCGGTCCTGGTCCGTTCTTCTCCATCTCCCCAGGAATTAAAGTTATAAGGGGTTCTGGAGAAAATGACAGGAACTTTCTCCTGCCCTTTAGGCCGGTAAATATCAGTAGCCAACCGAACCCCATCGCGCATGGGCATCATGATCTTTTGATCAATGATCGCAATTTCATCTAATGCTTCCAGAACGGTTTGTTGTGCTAACGATACATAGCCGATCAGCAAGAATACAAGACTTAAAAAGGTAGATTTCATAGTTTTCATTAGATTACAATTTCGTGAATGGTTTTAAAAATATAGAATAAAAGAGATACTCTCCTGGTTATGACTCATAAATTCTTTTACTATTTGTGTTAAGGATTGAACCAATAGGTAAGTTTTAAGGTGAGATTCCACGTACTGCCCGAAAAAGGAGCTAATCGTTCATTTTTTGTAAAGACCAGAAATAGGTCGGAGGCAGGCTGATAGCGCCATTGAAACCTTGAATTAAGATTAAAATTCCGCGTCTGTTCATTGTATTGAAAAAGCGTGGCAAAGAACAACTTGTTGGTGAATGTCACATCCACCTTTGAGCCTATAAGCCAGAATTCAGTGGTATTCCAGGGCGCGGGTAAGCTAATATTATTATAGCTCATGGTAGAACTCAGACTCACATAGGGCTGAAACCTATATCCAAGTTCGTTGGTAATACTTAAGCGAGTACCATTTTCATAATATCCACCCATACTGCTATCAAAAGAATAAGTGAACAGGGCCTGAGGTTTAGAATTGTATAACAAGCGGAAGGTGTTCCAGGTATTCTGAACTCCGGCATCTAGTAATTCCTTCCCTGTTCTTGTAGGATCGAAGGGTGTTAATAATTTCACGTATTCATTTATCAATTGGGCCTGAAGTGCGCTTCGGTTCCTATAGTTCAAAGTGTACCCCAGCGTATTCTGATAATCGGTATTCTTGAAATCTGGATCAAAAAAATGACTTAGGTCTATTCTTGGTCCATGACTAACTATGGGCCCTTTTTCAGGAAAGAAAAGATAGCCTAAATACCCACTAAGGCGAATATAACTATCCCTTGGCACAAAGCCCACTTCTGCTGTATAGGAAGACCCAACCACTTCTTCCTGCACGCCCCAGGACCACTGCCTGTTATTATAGGATATGTTCGCAGCCTGCGTAATACCCCGGCTATCTTCGTCCGGGGCAAAGGATTTTAGCACAAATGTCTTGCCATTCCAAAGATTATCTGAAGATGCCAGGTTGTATTCTATCCCAATATTCCGGTTGTATTTTGGGAATAATGTTCTCAAAGAATCTTCTTCTGAAGGATAACGGAAAGACTCTTTATTAACAAGCATTAGTCCTATACTAGAACGGCTAAAAACTTTTCGTTGAAGTGATAAAACACCATAATTTTGTGTAGGCTGACCTGTTTCTTCAACAGAGGAGGTTTGAATATCCATGATCCCCAGACGCCAGTTTTTGTCCAAATTTCCGCTAATCCGGGCACCTGCATCTATAGGTACCCCCAGGCCTATTCTGCGGGAAAAGAATGGGCGAATAGTAGCGTAACCAAAATTGGCAAAGAGATCTGCATTCTCCAGAAAGAACTGTCTCCGCTCGGGGAAAAAAAGTTCAAAACGGTCCAAATTAGTTACCTGCCTATCTACCTCTACTTGTGAGAAATCCGGATTTACGGTAAGGTCCAGATTCAGAGAGGAAGACAGGCTGAATTTTATATCTCCGCCTATTTTTCCATCTGTAGAAGATTTATTGTCATTTATAGTACTGACCTCTCCAAGGATGTAAGGAATAAAAGAAACATTTAATGAGGGCGAAGGCGGTGGTGCATCCCATACCAAAGTGCCGGTTAACGCAAGAGCGGCAGTTGGAAACTGCCTTGGAATGGGTGTCCAGCTCGACTTTTCGCTTGTTTTCAGGTCCAGTCTGCTAAAGTTGATGCCCCATTCAGTCACGTCTTTTTCATAGCGAATAGACTTAAATGGGAGTGCCATTTCAAAGACCCATTTCTCATCATCGCGCTGTACCGCGGAGACCCATTTACTGTCCCAGCTAAGGTCTACAGCACTGCCCCCATACATGGTGCCATCCCATTGAGCACCGGCCGCATTAGAGCCAAATGTGAATCCGGTCGTTTGATTATTAAACGGATCCAGAAACAATAAGAAATTGTCATTTTTACCAAAAGAAAAATCCCTTCTAAGGGATTCCACAAAATTCTTTCCTTTGGTGTTGTTATAAAATGTTGCCACCAAATAGATGTTATCTTCATCGTAGGCCATCCTTATTTCACATTGTTGGGTGGCAGGCCCTTTATCCATGGGCAATACCATAAAAAAATCCTTGGCCACATCTGTATTGGCCCAGGCCAGATCATCTGCTATGCCATCAATTACAATAGGATATTGAGTTCTATTAATATGAAGAACATACCCGGCATTTTTCTTCTGGGCATGGCAAATAGCTGTTGACAATAACAGTATTAAAATAAGACAGATCTGCTTGGTCATTGGTTAGTTGCAGAAAGGTTGTAGACAGCAAAAAGCAACTAAATTGCTCTTCGTGCTTTATTAAAGATAAGGTATTTAAATTATACGTTTTCTATAGAATTGGAAGAAAAAAAAGCCTACATTTTATGAAGGCTCCCTTTTAATCATTTTAATTTTTCTATTCTAATTCTTTTAAAATATTCTCCGCAGAATTGGTGATGCTTTTATAACAACTATAGCCCCACCTGGCAAAAAAGAAAAGGAAAATAGCCATTATAGGCAAGTAGATATAAAATACGTTGATATCTAGGAAGAGGTCTTTCCCCTTCATAATTTTACTGGCAACCGGTAAGATGGTAAACATTAGAATAAAGCTCAAGTAGATACCCAAACGCTGCAGGAAGAGCAATTGATTCTTTGCTTTAGAAAAACTAACAAGCGTTTCTTTTAAATTCATGTCTGCAACATTTATCTTTTGGATACGCCGCAAGGAATTAAGCGTTAAAACAGGAAGTAGAAATAAAAATATCACTGTAAACAAACCACATAATTGTAGGTACCAGGTATCTAACATAGAAAATTTAGCCAGAATAAAGATGCCCGCTAGTATGCAAATAATCCCTCCAATGGTTTCATAGGTGGAGATCTTTTGGAATTTGTTCGAATACTTTTCTTGTGTCATAGTCATGATCAATTCGTTTGTTAGTTTCTTTTGTGTGTTAAGTTCCTGGCTCATTTCTGACCATAAGATTTCAAGTTCTTTTAGTTCCATGATGCTATTTTTTAATCATTTCTGACTTTAATTTTTCTTTTATCCTTGAAATACGCGTCCCTACATTAGTAGTTGAAAAACCCGTGATCTCCGCAATTTCATAGTGCTTCTTACCTTCCAACACTAATAATATGATACCTCGTTCCAAAATATTCAATTTTTGAATCTGGGCATGTAGAAGTTTTATTCGCTCTTCCAAAATTGGGTCATATCCTTCTGCTATGGGCGTATACCCTATTTCCAGCGATACTTCCTTAGATCTTCGTTTCCTTTTATTGAGTTGCCCTATAGCTGTATTCAGTGCTACTCTGTACATCCAGGTGCTTACCTTTGATTCAGACCTAAAAGAATCGAAAGATTTCCATAGTTGATACACAATTTCCTGATAGAGGTCATTTTGATCTTGCTTTAGATCTGTGTACAAGGCAGATACTTTATATATCAATGCTTGATGTTGCTTTATTAACTGAACAAATGCTTCTTCTTTCTGCATTTTTTCATTGCGTATTTAGGACATTAGTACCCAGTCTTCCGAAAAGATCACACTTTTATTAGATTTTTTTTAAGTTCCTTGTAATACTCCTAAATAATAGGTTTCCATTTCAAATTCCAGGAGCACTAGATATGATAGAGAGGACTAATCTTAGGTGGACCGATTAAATCAATCCATCGGAAACAAGCTGGTATCTAAAGATGGGATAAGCTTGAGCACATTTTTGTAGTACACTTTTTTCAACACCTCGTCTGGTAGGTTAAGCCCGTACATTGCCCAGAAGGCATGATATTTTTTGTAGTAGGGGAAATACTCATCATCACTCTCCAACACCCGGAAATAGGTTGGAAACTCCTGAGGTTGCCAGCTGTCTTTTCCAAAAAGGATACGATCCTGGTATTTTACAAAAAAGGTATGAGCGTTTCTTGGTTGTCTCCCCAACTCGGCAATAACGGCCCCTATACCCACGTACATATTGGGCATTTCGTCTAGTAATTCGCCTAATTTGCCAAGATTATTCGCAAACCATCCCATATGGGCATTGATAAATTTGGTATTTGGATGTTTTTTAAAAACATGATGCTGTTCTGCAATGATCTGTTCCCATGGTGCAGGATCTGTGTCACCTCTTTTTCTATTGGGGCGTGTCTTTAGTTCCAACCAGCGTTCATTGTTAGCATCCATAGGATCCCAAAACGACTTGGGATCGGCTGCATGGATCAACACCGGAATGTTGAGTTCACCGCATTTGGCCCAAATAGGATCAAGTCGTTCATCGTCTATCGCTAATCTTTTTCCGTCAATGTCCTTATATCTCAACCCAAGGCTTTTGAATATTTTCAGACCCTTGGCGCCTCTTGCAACATCGATCTCTAATTGTTTTACCGCATTTTCTGTCCAATCCGGACCCCCAACCCCGTCGAAATCCACATTGGCAAAAACTACAAAACGGTTGGGATAGTGTTCATTGATATTCGCTAAAATATTCTTGATGTTGTCTCCTGAACCGCCACTAAGGTTTACCATGATCCCCATATTCATTTGGTCCATATCTTTGATCAGCTCTGAAAGATCCTGGGTCGCCATTCTGTATTGATGACTATGAACATCTATAAAAGGAAATTTAGCCCTGGTGATCTCCTTCCCCGGAACCACTAAGGTTGAAGTAGGATTATATTCTTCAAAGTCCATTTCCTGGGCATTTTGATTAAAAGAACAGGAAGTTATCAGTAGTGCAAAGAATACTGCTTTTAAAGATCTAATCATGGCGTATTTTTGAAATTTGATGTTTTGAAATTAGTGTACTCTTCTTGGGTATCCAAATCTAAGGCCTTTTTCCCTGGATCGACACCAAAACATACCTGCTTGTTATGAGCGATCAACACATTTGCTCCTTCTACCCCATCTAAATCCATTAAAGCCGTATATAAGGATTTGTCGAAAATTGCCGGCACCCCTATTTTACTGCCGTATTTAGTTGCAATGATCCTTCCATCATTAGCTTTAAAATGCTTCATTAACAAGTTTAAATAATCTTCATCTAAAAAAGGCTGATCTGCTAACATAACCAGAATGGCATTCGGTTCTATTTCTGAATTCAATATCCCGGTTACCCCGCAGCTTATAGAAGTGCCCATACCCCGACTCCAATTTTGATTTATGATCATTTCTGCCTCAGATCCTTGAAGGCTTGCTTTAATTCTCTTTGCTTCTGCCCCAAGGACCACATAGACCTTTTTAACTTGTGATCTAGCGGCCATTCTTATGGCGTTTCCTAATAAAGTGTCTTGCGCCCATGGCAGGAGTTGCTTAGCTTCTCCCATTCGGGATGAATTGCCGGCGGCAAGAATGAGTGCAACTATATTCATGTAGAATCGCTGTGAATTGAGCCTAGTTTATCTCGCAATTTTAGCGGGACCCTTTTCCGGGCGACCATTAGAATCTCCGCAAGAATAGCGATGCCGATCTCCTGAGGAGTCACAGCGCCAATATCTAGTCCGGCCGGACCATGAAGACTCTCCAGAAATGCATCTGCCGTATCCGGACACTTTTCTAAAAAGGCATTTAGAAGATCTTCTCTTCGTTTAAATGGGCCCAATAGTCCTATATAAAAAGGATTAGTGTCTCTCAATGATATTAAGTAATGTAGGTCTTTCACATAGCTGTGATTCATCAGAACGACTGCCGAGTATTCATCAATTTGCTCTGTAGGAAAATCATCTGGCGTGGCGGCCATTAATTTTTCTGCTCCCGGAAAATTCTCTATGCTTTTTTCTTCTCTCGGATCAGCAACCATAATAACTTCCATTCCAATGTTGGCCGCTAAGGAACATAGCTGAACGGCGTCGTGTTCTGCACCTACAATGTACAACTGAAAACAAGGGTCCAGGGTTTGCCGGAATACAGAAAAAGCAGGTTCTTCTTTTTCTACCCCATGAACTGAAAATCGATCTTTCCCAAAGACGAAAAAGCTTCCATAATTGAGATTCACTGAATCTTGTTTCGCATAAAACGATTCTATAGTCATGGCTACCCTGCCCTTCACATTCTCCCAAAAGGATTGAATTGCAGCAGTTTCAGGATCGAAAGGCTCTAATAAGATGTATAAAATGCCTTCACATCCTAATCTGTAACGGCCATCGTAGGTCATTATCTTTGGCAAACCGCTACTAAAAACACTTGCTGTCTGTCTGACGATCTCTTTCTCAACACAGCCACCACTTACTGCCCCTACCGTGTATCCATTTTCCAATATCAACATCCTCACGCCTGGTTTTCGGTACGAAGATCCGTCCAGGGCCACCACCGTGGCAAGTACCGATTTTATGGATGCCTTTGCAGAGGTTTCATGGATCTGAAATATTCTTTTTAGTTCATGAATCATTTTAGGAACTAGTTTTAGTAGCAACAAAAGGAACAATGCTTCCTTTTGTATAATTTTTATGACCCGGATCTAATCGTATAATGCCGTCTATCTTAGACAGATTTACCAGATCCCCTGAACCACTTCCTTCAACTATGGAAGCACTTAGATCCCCATTTTTGTTTTGGGTGGCAACACCCAGAAAAACGGTTAGATCGCTTGTGTTTTCAATAGAACTTATAAGTTTCACCTGTTGTTCGGGTGATACTATTCCCAGTGTACCAAGGAGCCATGGTTTAAAATAAAGATAAAAATTATAATACGTAGATACCGGATTTCCTGGAAACGAAAAAATAAGCGTTTTAGAATGGTCATTTACCCCGAACCAAAAAGGCTTACCTGGTCTTTGTGCAACGCGATGAAATATTTTCTCCGCTCCTAGCTCTGAAAGCACCTGGGGTATGTAGTCGAATTTGCCTTTAGAGACGCCACCACTTAAAATTAAAACATCCATTTCGTCCATAACGTACGATAGTTTTTGACGAAGCAGATCAATGTCATCGGCAATATGAAGCAGCATGGGGGTAATTCCCAATTCTTGTAAGGCTCCAAACAGGGAGTAACTGTTAGATTTGCGGATCTGATAGATCAGGGGGTGTTGCTCAACATCCACTAGTTCATTGCCGGTGCTAATTATTGCCACCCTTGGTAATTTATGTACTAATACCTGATTTTTGCCAACCGTGGCCAGGATCCCCATTTCTGCAGGGGCAATCTTAGTATTCTTTTGGATAAGGACATCCCCTTTCTTATGATCGCTGCCTCTTTGATGTATATTCTGTCCTCTGACGGGTATTTTCTTTAGGGAGGCAATGTCATTTTTGATAACCACCTCTTCATACATAACCACAGCATCTGTTTCAAAAGGCACCACTGCACCTGTCATAATCTCAATACAACTTTCCCTTTCCACAAAAGGCACCGTAGGTTGGCCTGCCTGTAGCACTCCTCTGATCTCAAAGGATAGCCGACCGTTCTCTACGGCATCAAAAACAATGGCGATCCCGTCCTTTGTCGCTCGATTAAAGGGTGGGAAATCGCGGTCTGCCGCGATGTCCTCTGCCAAAACTCGACCTGAAGAATGCAGAAGGTCCACTAGCTCTGTGCCATAATTCTGAACCCTACTTACTACTAATTGTTGTGCCTCATTAAAAGAGATCATAGCATATGAACAGCTTAAATTCAAAAATAGTTAAAAAGTACAGGAGTTAACGTTTAGCATTACCCGCATTATTCTTTTCCAGGGGCGGATACCTGTTTTACCCACGCGGTCATACCGCCTATTACCGAATACAGAGGGGTTTTTGGATATTTTCCCTTAAGTAATTGAATTGCTTTTTGGCTACGTATCCCTGTTTGACAAATAAAATACAATGGCCCTTTTGGAGGATTGATATCGAAGTACAACAAAAGTTCATGTAATGGTACATGCAGTGCGCCTTCAATTGATTCTTGTTGAAATTCGTCCATGGTTCTCACATCTATGAGATCTAAGGAACCCGAATTATTTAAAAGTTCAACCAAGGCATTTATAGCTATGAGATCCTTGGCATCACATACCACAGGTTCATAATTTGGTTCTAGATTTATCCTTTGTTTGTTCTTTAGATCGACAGGGAAATTAATTTTCCGAATGGTTTGATCCAAACCATTAAATAGTAATAATTTGCCACTTAGTAGTTCGCCTGTCTCCGTAATTAGCTTCACTGCTTCTAATGCCTGCAGCGTTCCTATGATCCCCGGAGTAACACCAAGAACACCATTTTCATTACAATCCGGAATGCTGTGTGGTTCCGGCACAGTAGGAAATAAGCACCTGTAAGTAGGGCCATCTTTGTAATTAAAAACACTAAGCTGTCCTTCAAAACCATGGATAGCCCCGGAAACAAAAGGCTTTTTCAAGATCACGCATGCATCATTGATGAGATACCGCGTGGCAAAATTATCGGAAGCATCTATTATCAGGTCATAATCTGCCAGGATCTCCAGGGCATTCGTCCTTGTCAAAAATGTGTCGTGGCATATTATTTTAGTGGTCGAATTCAGTTTTTTTAATTTTTCACTGGCCACCTTAATTTTATGTTTCCCCAGATCTTCTTCCCCATAAATAACTTGCCGCTGAAGATTCGATAATTCCACCATATCTTGTTCTACCATCCCAAGGGTACCTATTCCCATGGCACTGAGGTACTGTAATACCGGAATACCAAGTCCACCCACCCCAACAACTACAACCTTTGCCTGTGACAGCATTTGTTGCTTTGCAGGACCAAAGTTCTTTAATATGGTCTGTCTTTTATAGCGCTCCTCTTTCATGGTGAATTTAATTCTTCTTTGATCCTTTTATAGTCGTCAATAGAATTTGCATTGGCCAAAACCGCATCATTTTCAGGATAAATCAGCTGAGTATCATTGTTTATGAGAAATTTCCTTGGACAACTGGAATTGGCATTTTTAAGATACGCTATCGCATGCTGTAAGCCTTTTGGTTCCCAGATGGCTGCCAGTGGCTCAGGTAGTTTTGTTGTCTTAGTTGCAAGTGCGGTCGCATCTTTTGCAGCATCTCTGCCTTGTACCAGTAGTTCTAGTGTATTTTTATTGAGCAAAGGAAGGTCACAGGCAATGACCATCCAGGCTGCCTCAGGATATTTTCTGTGTGCGCTTAAAATACCGTTTAAAGGTCCGCGAAACTCATTCAGATCTTCAATCACCCTATACTTTTTAGGCAGGTATTCTCTTTGCTCTTCCCGTAAACTAATAAACGTTTTTTCGCAAAATTCTGTTGCGAGCTCATAGAGTAATTCTTGCTGGGGCCGTCCGTGGTAGTTGAGCAATGCCTTGTCAGTTCCCATTCGGCTGCTTTTCCCTCCAGAAAGGATCAAGCCGTACAATGGGGCTATTGAAAACTTATGA
>NZ_JBATLB010000147.1:0-3059 GCF_049669965.1 Muriicola sp.
AGATAACTTCCCTCCCACTTTACGGGAATGTAGTTACCCTCTATAAAAGCGATAAGATCTCTGTAATCCCTGCCTATTTTAAGGACAGTGTACGGTTACAGCCAAGTTCTGTTAGGCGTTTTGAAGATCGAAATAGCTTTTTTATTGACCCACAACAAACAGATACCCTAGAAGTGCCTTTTAAAAACAGCATATCCCTAACCCAAAGTCTCCTGCAGTCTGCCGTAGGCAAACCTATTTCTCTTGTGCAAAACTTTCCTTCCAAAGATTTTCGTTATGTGTATAGCGTGCCTTCAGATAGTCTGTACAAGTACATGATGCACGAAAGCGACAATTTAATTGCCGAGCAATTACTTCTGATAGCCTCTGCTGTTCTAACCGACACCCTATCGAGTGAGCTGTCCAGAGACTATATGTTGGATACCTATTTGGCAAATCTGCCACAGAAACCCAGATGGGTAGACGGATCGGGGCTATCGAGGTATAACCTGTTCACGCCGGCATCTGTGATTTTTGTGTTAGATAAATTAAACAAGGAACTACCTCAAAGCAGGCTGTTTACGCTATTCCCCGCCGGAGGTCAATCGGGCACCCTGGAAGATTGGTACGCTGGTGATATAGAACCCTATGTCTTCGCAAAGTCGGGCACCCTGGGCAATTCCTATTGCCTCAGTGGGTATCTGAAAACTTCATCAGGGAAGATCTTGCTCTTTAGTTTTATGAATAATCATTTTATGGAACCTACCTCATCCATCAAAAAGAAGATAGAGCACATTCTTAAAACGATACGGGATACCTATTAAAAAGAAATTTATAGGAGTTTCTGAATTCGTGCAAATTGTAAAAGCATGATGGTTTTAGCATCTCTGATGGTACCTTCACTCATCATCTTAGTGGCATCCACCATAGGGATCTCTAATACCTCAATATTTTCCGTTTCATCCTCTGCTCCCCCTCCCTTACCAATTTTCATAGAATCGTCATAGGTGGCGATAAAAAAGTGAAGGATCTCGGTGACTGAGCCGGGCGACATATACGCCTCAAAAACCTTTTCTACCTGTTCTACCTTAAAACCTGTTTCCTCCTCTACTTCCTTTTTAATACAACTAACCGGGTCCTGTTCGTCTAATAAACCGGCACAGACCTCAATCATCATCCCATCCTTATTGCGGTTCACATAGGTAGGCATACGGAATTGTCTGGTAAGGATCACGGTCTTCTTTTTGGGGTGGTACAACAAGATGGCCGCTCCGTTCCCCCTGTCATAAGCTTCTCGCTGCTGTGTTTCCCAACTCCCGTCCTCCTTTTGATAGTCATAGGTGTAGCGGTTAAGCGTGTACCATTGGTTAGATAACACTTCCTTCTTGATATTCTTTATACTTCCGTTTTTCAAAATATTTTCTATTTTAGTTGGCCTGCCAAAGCAAAATTTGTTTTCCGAATACTTTTATAATTATTTCAAACTGAGATCGCCTTATTCAGATAACGTCTAAAAGGCAACATTTCCATGTATACTTCCACAATGGTATGCTGAAAATTTGGTGTTAGCACCTTCTTTGTTTCCAGGGGATGTACCACAGCAAATGTTTTATGCCGCAGCAGTTCTATATACGGATGGTCTTTCGCAAAGCCTTTGGGTGTGGTTCGTAACTTTTCATCTTCATATAATGCCCCGAAGGTCTTCTTAAATGAAGGTTTTTCTAAAATGGCCAGCAACTGCTCCCCATCAAAGTCTATGGCCTCTCTTAGACTGCGCAGTGTTGAAGGTGCCGGTCTCCACAATCCCCCGGCCAGGAGAGAACCGCTGATTCCGATCTCAATGTAAAAATCGGCCGAATTAGGTGCCTTGTCCAGGCCTGCGCCAAAATGATCTTTATAAACAGGTTTGTTGGGGTGAAACATCAGGTTATTATTGATCCTGTTAATACCTTTCTTCCCCGGGGTATGATAGTATTCCGGATCTAACACTGAAAGCTGAAAGTCCAATTCATCGAGCCATTGAGTAAAGTCGTTTCGAACCTGATGATACCAGGCACGGTTATCATCCATCCAATCCTTGGAATTGTGCCTGTTCAATTCTTGAAGAAAATGGATAAGCTCCTTAAAATTCATACCTCCTATTTGACCACATGCCTAATGCCTGGTTACTTGTAGCTGTCCTTAGAATCGATTATCCCCATCTATCAGATCTCCAAGGCCACCTAATATGCTGCCTTCTCCTCTGTCTTTTCCACCGCCTTTAGGCGCCGCTGCCCAGACCCTGCTGGCAAGTCGGCTAAAGGGAAGGGATTGCACATAGACCGTTCCCGGGCCTCTGAGCGTGGCAAAAAATAAGCCTTCTCCCCCAAAGAGGGTATTCTTAATTCCTCCAATAAATTCTATATCATAATCCACATCCTTGGTGAAACCAACGATACAGCCGGTATCCACTTTTAGTACTTCCCCAGGACCCAATTCCTTTGTGGCAAGTGTGCCGCCGGCGTGTACAAAAGCCATTCCGTCTCCTTCTAATTTCTGCATGATAAATCCTTCGCCTCCAAATAAGCCTCTTCCTAATTTTTTTGAGAATTCTATCCCTACAGAAACTCCTTGTGCTGCACAGAGAAACGCATCTTTCTGACAAATAAATTTTCCTTGTTTCTCGGAGAGGTCAATAGGAAGGATTTTTCCCGGATACGGCGATGCAAAGGACAAATGTCTTTTCCCCTGCCCTGCATTGAGGAAGGAGGTCATAAAAAGCCCTTCGCCCGTTAGTATCCTTTTCCCGGCAGATAGCAAGCTGCCTAATACCCCTTTGTTCTGGTTAGAGCCATCCCCGAAGATGGTATCCATTTTTATGTCGCTTTCCATCATCATAAAACTGCCTGCTTCTGCCACTACGGCTTCCTGCGGATCTAGTTCTATCTCAACATATTGCATTTCTTCTCAAAATATCTGGTAGTCTATTTCGTGTGCATTCATGGTCGTATTTTTAAGTTTTATTTGTTAGTGCTAACCTTGGATCTTTTGTTACATATTATTTGAGGAGGGTTTGTATGATCTCATCTACCTCCCTGTGC
>NZ_JBATLB010000148.1:0-4022 GCF_049669965.1 Muriicola sp.
TTTGGTAAACGGGTTACAAAATCTACTGGGACACCATAATTGGCTAAAGAAACGGCCACATTAGCTTCTCCCCCTCCATAGACCACATCAAAACTGTTGGTCTGTGAAAATCTTAAAAATCCGGGAGGTGACAGACGCAACATGATCTCCCCAAAGGTTACTACTTTTTTCATGAACCATTTTGAATTTTGACCTAACTATAATAAGCTATTTATTTAGATGTAGGTCTTACCCCTAATTTACTGAATAAATTTTCTGTGCAAGAGATTTTGTCTAAATCAGTAATCTTATCTTTCCTGTTGCCCCGAAAAGGGCCCAAAAGGGTGGCCCAGCAGAGAAACGTGCCCGGCTAATTGTTTCTTTGGAATTTGGAATTTGAAAATTGGAATTTCACATTGACGGAATTTTTTTCTCGACCGTCGATTCAAAAAGGATCCAAATGGGTGGTCCTGCAGAAGCAAAGTGAGGGTAATTGTTTTTTTGGAATTTGATATTTGGAGATACGAATATCCAGGGTCTATGATTCATTTCGATTATTTGCAAATAATTAGTAGTTTGGTATTCTAACCGAATGTAAGCTGCCCATTATGAAAAAACTATTTATACTAACCGCATCTATTCTCCTTTGCCTCTCAGTACAGTCACAACAAAGCAAAACCGTGCGTTCTGATGTGAAAAAAGAAGAGCTTGATTTAAGTGGACTTAAGTTTCGATCAATAGGTCCGGCAATTACCTCAGGTAGAATCGCAGATTTTGCTGTAAACCCCAAAAAACCTAAAGAGTATTATGTGGCAACAGCCGCCGGGGGTGTATGGAAAACAACAAATTCAGGAACCACCTATTCGCCCATATTTGATAGCGAAAAAAGCTATTCAATAGGATGTGTTACCATGGATCCTAACAATAGCAATATTATCTGGGTAGGTTCTGGTGAAAATAACAATCAGCGCAGTGTGGCCTATGGGGATGGCGTTTACAAGTCAATTGACGGCGGAGCCAGTTGGCAACACATGGGCTTAAACAATAGCGAGCATATTGGAAATATTATTGTTCATCCTGGAAATTCAGATATAATTTACGTAGCTGCTATTGGTCCGCTATGGAGCGGTGGCGGTGACCGAGGCTTATATAAATCTACTGATGGCGGTAAAACGTGGAAGGCTACACTCACGATAGACGAGAACACCGGCATTAATGAAGTGGTGATGGACCTGAATAACCCCGAAATTCTTTATGCCTCGGCCTTTCAAAGGAGAAGACATGTCTTCACGTATTTGGGTGGCGGTCCTCAGTCTGGTATTTATAAATCGACAGATGGAGGAGATAGCTGGACCAAAGTTAACAAGGGCTTACCGGAGGTAGATCTTGGCCGGGTAGGTTTAGCAATAGCGCCTTCCAATTCTGAAACTTTATACGCCATAGTGGAGGCAGCTCAAAATAAAGGTGGTTTTTATCGATCTACTAATGGTGGCGCATCATGGGAAAAACAGGGGAAATACAATTCCTCTGGTAATTACTACCAGGAAATCGTAGTAGATCCTCTAAATGAAAATGTGATCTATGGCATGGATACCTGGATGCAGGTTTCCAGAGATGGGGGTAAAACTTTTAATAATCTGGGGGAAGATTTTAAGCATGTCGATAATCATTCCTTATGGATAGACCCTAAAGATACCGATCATTTGCTGGCAGGTTGCGATGGAGGCATTTACGAGACATTTGACGCAGCCGCCACCTGGCAATTTAAGGCCAATCTGCCTATTACCCAGTTTTATAAAGTGGCCGTGGATAATGCGGAGCCCTTTTATTTTATTTATGGCGGAACCCAGGATAATTTTAGTATGGGCGGACCATCAAGGACAACTAGTGGAAATGGTATAGCCAATTCAGAGTGGTTCATGACTCATGGCGGTGATGGTTTCGAGTCTGCCATTGATCCGGACAATTCTAATATTGTCTATGCACAATCTCAATATGGGTACTTGGTTCGCTATGATAAACTCAGTGGCGAAGAATTAGGTATTCAACCACAACCAAGAAAAGGAGAGAATGCCTATAGGTGGAACTGGGACGCCCCTTTACAAGTCAGTGCCCATAAGCCCGGAAGGATCTATTTTGCTGCCAATAAAGTTTTCAGAAGTGACGACCGCGGAAATAGCTGGGATGTAATCAGTGATGATTTAACAGCTCAGATAAACCGAAACGAATTAAAAGTAATGGGTCTGGTGTGGAGCACAGATGCCGTTGCCAAGAATGGTTCAACTTCTCCGTATGGTACTATTGTAGCTTTTTCAGAATCGCCAAGGAATCAGAATTTATTATATGTTGGTACAGATGATGGGTTAATACAGATGACGGATGACGGTGGCAAAAACTGGAGGAAAGTTCAGGGAATAAAAGGGGTGCCTTCTGCTACCTACGTCAACGAGTTGTTGGCTTCCCAACATAACGAAAATGTAGTATATGCTGCTTTTAACCATCACAAGTACGGCGACTTCAGGCCTTATATCTATAGGAGTGATGACAAAGGGATGACATGGACTTCCATTAGTAGTAATTTACCACTTCGCGGATCGGTATATGCCCTTGAAGAAGATCATGTTGACCCCAATCTTATATTTGCTGGTACTGAGTTTGGCATGTTTTTCTCGGTTAATAGCGGTAGAAGTTGGACACAATTAAAAGGAGGCCTTCCTACAATTGCGGTGCGTGACATAGCCATTCAGAAAAGAGAGGAAGATTTGGTATTGGGCACTTTTGGCAGAGGTTTCTATATTCTGGATGATTATACAAGTTTGAGGCAATTAAAGAATTTGGAAAACAAAGATGCTGAACTCATGCCAATAAGAGATGCTTTGGTATTTGAGAATAGATATCCCCTTGGGCTGCCCGGTAAGTCTTTCCAGGGAGATGATTATTATCTTGGGGATAATCTCGGCTCCGAGGCGATAATCACGTATTTCTTAAAAGAGGAAATTAAATCTAAAAAAGATCAAAGATTGGATCGTGAAAAGAAAACAAGCAATGATCCTTACCCGTCTTACGAGGAGTTAAAAAATGAACAAACCGAAGAAGACCCCTATTTGCTATTCACAATTAGGAATGACAAAGGGGAGGTGGTGCGGAAGTACACTACAAAACCCATGAAAGGTGTCAATAGGCTTATGTGGGATTTACGATCACCATCTACCGATCCAATAAAGCTGACCCCTCCTTCTTTCTATAATCCTTTTACAGGGCCTGATGCTGGTACTTTGGTACCACCCGGGGTCTATACAGTAAGTATGTCCAAATTTGTGGATGGGATATTCACCGAACTCTCCGTGCCCACTTCATTTAACGTAAAACCGCTTAATAATACGGTCTTGCCGGCTGCAGATCGCGATCAACTGGCGGCAAATCAACAAGATGTCTTGCAAATGGCCAGATTGGTCAAAGGGGCTCAAAATATCATAAATGAAGTTTACGACGAAATGAAGTATATAAAAAAGGCAATAGACCGTACCCCTTTGGATCAAGAAGTACTCACAATAAAATATTTAGCCATTCAAAAAAAACTGAATAAGATCAATGAAAGTATTAACGGAGATGACGTCGCAGCACAATTGGATATTGAGATGCCCATGTCTGTAGCTGCACGTTTAGGCAATATTCAATACGCTATGTTTTATTCCACTTCAGAGACGACCAAAACCAATCTGGAGAGTCTTAAGATAGTGAAGGAACTATTTGAGCCATTGAGAAACGAACTTAGGATTTTAATAACGGATGACCTTAGCACTTTTCAAAAGGAATTGGAAACTGCCGGAGCTCCTTATACACCTAACCGAATAATTGTGCATTAAAAGACAATCTGCTTGTGCTATTTAAAAATGGAATTTCAGAAGAGTCATTTACATATTAGTCTTATAATGCCCTCATTGAGTGTATAAAAATAAAAATCACCGGGAGGAATCAGATATATAAAGTCGCTGAAACGTTAGTACGCAGGACTCTGATTTACCAGGCGCTGGAAGGTATTC
>NZ_JBATLB010000149.1:0-18053 GCF_049669965.1 Muriicola sp.
AGCATGATGCTCGCGCCAGCAGTAAAAAAATATATTCCTTCTCAACATTTGTATTTCGTACTTCGTATTTCCCAACTCGTATTTCGTACTTCCTCTCTCGTACTTCGTATTTCGCACTTCGAACCTCGCATTTCGCACTTCGTACTTATTTCAACCCAACCATCCTTCCCTATCCAAACTCCTGTATTGTATAGCTTCCGCAATATGATCTGATTGAATACTTTCAGTACACGCCAGGTCGGCAATGGTCCTGGCCACTCTCAGAATACGATCATAGGCCCTGGCAGAGAGTTTTAGTTTCTCCATGGCCTGTTTTAACAAGGCCATGGAAGAGGCGTCCAGATGGCAGTAGGCCTGAAGTTGCTGTTTACCCATTTGGGCATTATAATGCACCTGAGTGGTCTCCTGAAACCGTTGTGTTTGCAGTTCCCGGGCAGCTACCACCCTTTTTCGGATCTCTGAACTCCCTTCGCCTTTTCTGCCATCAGATAGTTTTTCAAAGGGTACCGGGGTCACTTCGATATGCATATCTATCCGATCCAATAATGGGCCTGAGATCTTTCCCAAATAACGTTGAATCTCTGCCGGGGAAGAATTGATGGGCGCATCCGGATCATAAAAATACCCGGACGGACTCGGATTCATGCTGGCCACCAGCATAAAACTACTGGGATAGGTAATGGTAAAGCGAGCCCTGGAAATGGTTACTTCCCGGTCTTCCAGCGGTTGGCGCAACACCTCAAGTACACCGCGCTTGAATTCGGGCAATTCATCCAGAAATAAAACGCCGTTATGAGACAATGAAATCTCCCCGGGCTGGGGATAGGTACCTCCTCCTACTAAAGCAACATCGCTAATTGTATGATGAGGACTTCTAAAGGGTCTTTGATGTAGTAAACCAACATTAGAGACCTTCCCTACCACAGAATGTATCTTAGTGGTTTCCAGGGCCTCTCGTAAGGTCATAGGTGGGAGGATGGAAGGCAGTCTCTTGGCCAGCATGGTCTTTCCTGCACCCGGCGGACCTATCAGGATGATATTATGACCCCCGGCAGCGGCGATCTCCATGCACCTTTTTATACTTTCCTGTCCTTTTACCTCAGAAAAATCAACTTCCGAAGCTTGCTGTTGCTCGTAAAAATCTGATCTGACATCTATGACCGTGGCCTCCAGGGCTTGCCCCTTATCAAAAAAGTTGATCACTTCCAGAATTGACCGAACTCCGTACACTTCCACATCTTTTACGATAGCAGCTTCTTTAGCGTTGGCCTCGGGAATAATTAACCCCTTAAATCCCTCTTCTCTGGCTTTTATAGCGATAGGTAAGGCCCCTTTAATGGATTGTACCCCACCGTCTAAAGAAAGTTCTCCCATGATGAGATAATTGCCCAGGATTTCTGCTTTTATTTGCTTGGAAGCCGCTAAAATGCCCAGGGCAATAGGGAGATCGTAGGCGGAGCCTTCCTTTCTGAGGTCTGCAGGCGCCATATTGATGGTAATCTTCTTCCCCGGAACCTTGTAGCCGTTATTCTGAAGGGAAGCCGCGATCCGGAAATTGCTTTCCTTGATGGCATTATCCGGCAGGCCCACCAAATGATAGCCTATACCCTTATCTACATTCACTTCAATAATAATGGTGGTAGCTTCTATTCCAAAAACGGCACTGCCATAGACCTTTGTCAACATCCTGAGAATTTCTCAATGGTTGACTAAAAAGTACTGAATGATACCGCAACAACGATGCAGTCAGGAAATAGAATATGGGAAGATAATTAGTTTGCCGCCTTGAATGTTATAACCGAAGCAGCCGTTTCCTTTATTTCCTGAGGATTCAACAGCATCTTGCGAAATTCTCCGTTTACAAACATCTTTGCCTGGTCTTCGTAGTATTTGCTAAAAGGGTTTCCGGATTGGCCGGTTGGCAAAATACTCATACTGTTCTCCACGTCAGAAAAATCGATCACCCGCCGGGTAGACGGACCAGCCGTTACCTTAAACTCGGATTCTCCATTATAAGGAAATGCCATATTGTTGATTACTTCCCTTGTTCCGGGAACGGGAAAAGGACCTACGTTAAAAAAGGATCTCAGGGTGGCAATTTGACCAATAGGATGGCCGTGTTCCAGGGTATGTACTTTGTCCCATGTCCATTTTGAAATATCTCTCCCCAAATCTTTTTCAAGCGATTCAAAAGCTTGGATGAAAGAGGTCTGAACAATCTCTTTTTTGGTTTCTACTGTATCCTTTGTTTGGCGATTATCCCACCACACAGAATTGGCCTTAGCGGCCATGGGAGCAATAAGGCGCTTGTGAAAATGGGTGCTTAAAAAGTCTTTAAACAGCTTTTCGCCCAATTCATCTTCAAACGTATTCTTTAAAAAGTAATAGATCCATCGATGAAAAATAGCAGCTTCGGTATTCGTGGTACTATTATCTCCATTCCATTTGCTCAAATGATCTAGTACCAGAGCCTGCTGGTTGCTGAGGTCCTTTACATTGATCAATTTGGCCAGTTCTGTGATGATTGTTGGGTTTACGGTAGAAACATCATCCGTGATCATTTCCTGAACAGCTGCCTTATCCCAATCGTTTTTAGGTTCCAGCAGTGATACAATACGTCTGGCTCTGTTTTCGGGAAGATAATAGCCAGGGTATAACATCCCCGCAATAGAATCGGGCTGATTGTTTGCAGAGTACACATAGTGCCATGGCGGATTTACGGCCTGAGGATTTTCCGAAAACTCCAAATACCGTACTTTTTTATCCTGCCCCCTACTCCCGTCCATGATAAACTTGGTGTTCGTACTATCCCCAAGTTGATAGAGTTTTGCAGAGGCCCACCAGGCTACATTACCTTCAGCGTCTCCGTACATGGTGTTAAGTCCGGGAGCATGTATCTTGGGTAACGCATTGCGGAACTCTTCTATGTTTTTGGCATGACTGATCCCGTACAAGGCTTCCATGACCACATTCTCGCCTTTGGTATAGATCCACTCCATGCTAACGGGTGTTGCCCCCTGTACCTGATTAGCTATGCCGTTAAGAACCGGACCTCGAACTGTCTTTTTATAAGTAAACACATGATCTTTTTCATCTTTTACCCTGATCGTTTTAGAGATCACCTCAAAAGTCTTCCAACCGTCAGAAGTTTTATATTGGGTACTATCTTCCGGGTTCAGGGTTTCATAAAAGAAGTCGATATCGTCATTCTCAAACATGGTGAACCCATAGGCCATTTTATAATCATGTCCCAACAACGGAAATGGTACACCAGCCAAATGATATCCATACTTTTCATAGGATGGTGTTTTTATATGAGCCTCATACCAAACAGAGGGTTGAGCAAATCCAATATGAGGATCGTTAGCAAAGATTACTTTGCCATTCTTTGTTTTTTCAGGGCCCAGAACCCAACTATTACTCCCTATGAACTGAGGTACAGGCAGCTCGGCGAGTACTTCTGAAACTTGTGAAACCATGGCGGATGCATTATTCACCTCTTCCCCGGTGTAATTTTTAATCCACTCTGTAGCAGGAGAACTGTCTATTTCAAGATCCTTTATGTATTCTATGCCAATAGAATCGCGTATGGTCGTTAAAAGTGGATCTGTTTTGTGGGCCATGGCAAAACTAAAAGCCATGTATCCCACGGCATTGTAAACATCCTTCAGGACAAAAGGTTTTTTTTCTAAACCGGTAAGGTAGAATTCTACCGGAGTTGGGCCTTCTTCGATAAACTGATTGATGCCATCCAAATAAGCCTGTGAGAGAATGGCAACCTTACTATCAGGGTCTAACTCGCCAACGGTTTTGGCCGTAGCATCATCTATACCCAAAGAAAGGAAGAACTGATCTGTAGATATAAGGTCTTTTCCAAACACCTCTGAAAGTCCGCCCACGGCAACCCTTCTCAACAATTCCATTTGCCAGAGCCTGTCCTGGGCATGAACATACCCCAAAACCCTGAAAGCATCTGTCTCCTCTGCTGCTTCAATATGAGGAATCCCATATGGGTCAAAAGTAACACTTACATCGGCAGTTAGGTTTTTCATACCCCTCTCTCCCGAATAATCCGGCTTTAATTTTTGTACGATAATAAACGCTGCGATAAGCAGAATTCCTGCAATACCTACTAGTATCCATCCTATTTTCCTGACATTCTTCACCTTAGTAAATTTCTGGGGTTAAAGATAGTGTTTTTAAGAACGAAAGCGATTTCTATCGACTAGTTACCACTTTATTTCGTCGATAGATCTGGTAATTTTTTAATCCCTCTTTTAACCAATTTTCATAGGTGGCCGTATCCGTGTTCTGCATAGAAGAATTCAGAACATACAGGTCCGGGGAAAGTAAAACGTAATACGGTTGTGAGGCAGCATTGAAGTTAATGGTCTGGAAGGTACCCCACTTCTCCCCTATCTCTTCGATGGCTTTCACCCTGCCCGACTCATATTGAAACATAAATTGGTCTTCCTGTGGAAGAGATTCCCGATCATCGATGTACAATGAGATCAGCACGAATTCTTCATTCAGAAGTCGAAATACCTCAGGATCGCTCCATACGTGTTCTTCCATCTTACGGCAGTTCACACATGCCCATCCTGTGAAATCTAACAAAATAGGCTTGTTTTGTGCCTCTGCGAAAGCTCTTCCCGTCTCAAAATCCTTAAAACAGTCTATTCCCAGAGGGCATTCACTTTCCTGCTCCATAAGCGTATAAAAATCAGGAGGGGGAAATCCACTTAAAAGTTTAAGGTTCGTAATCTGTAATGTACCTAAGACCAGATATACCGTAAAGCCGGCACTTACCAGCGCTGTAATCTTTCTGGATAGCGATATTTTTTCTTTAGGACCATCGTGTGGAAAACGGAAGAGTCCAAACAAATAGGCTGTTAAGAGAAGAAACAAAAGAATCCAGATTCCAAGGAAGATCTCCCTTTTAAATAGTCCCCAATTCCCCACCAAATCTGCATTGGATAAGAATTTAAAGGCCAGCGCCAGCTCCAGGAATCCTAGCACTACTTTTACGGTGGTCATCCAGCCACCAGATTTTGGCAGGCTGTGCAACCAGGCTGGGAAAAGTGCGAATAACCCAAACGGCAAAGCCAGGGCCACCCCAAATCCGAGCATTCCCGCCGATAGGTTCATGGCCACATCTCCCTCAGCCAGGGCAGTACTGCCAAGCAGTCCTCCCAGGATTGGGCCGGTACACGAGAAAGAAACAATAGCCAGGGTAACGGCCATAAAAAAGATTCCCAAACCTCCCCCCACTTTGTTGGAGGCAGAATCCATCTTATTTGCCCAGCTACTGGGCAAGGTAAGTTCATAGTATCCAAAGAACGAAAAAGCGAAGAAGACAAATATGATAAAGAAGAAAATATTCAACCAGATATTAGTTGCGATGGTATTAAGGATCTGAGAATCGACCGAATCAAAGAGGTGGAAAGGTAAACTCAGTAAAAAGTAGATCAACACAATAAAAAACCCATATAAGGAGGCGTTTATGATCCCTGTTGACCTGCTCTGCGACTTTTTGGTGAAAAAGGAAACTGTTAAGGGGATCATTGGGAAAACACATGGGGTTAAAAGCGCTATTAATCCACCCAAAAAACCCAAACCAAAGATCATCAATAAACCCTGATCATTTTTGGAAGCCTCTCCTCCCATTACCTGAAGCACTTCCTTATTCTTAAGATCTAGCCTAAGGGCTGCTGCCTTTTCTTTGCTGCGATCATCTATTGTTTCGAAAGCAACTACCGCCTCACTCCCATCCAGGGTAAAATAAAAATCTTTATCCTGACCAATGCAAACCTCTTTACATACCTGATAGAACAAGGACACCTTGATCTGCTGTACATCGGGCTTAAGAATCTTTATTTTTTGTTTAAAGACTGCCTTGTTTTTAAAATAGGTCTCTTCTATTTCAAAAATGTCACTGTACACCCGTAGCGTCTCACTTTCACCGGTGTTGCCTATCAATTCATAGTCGGTTCCCTCATTTACATAGGTGAATTCACTAGGCAGGGAGCCCCCTTCGGCTGTAAATTGAGAATAAACGTGCCACCCGTCCATAATGGTGGCTTTCATCACTAATTCATATTCTGCTGAAGATGTCTTGGTAAATTCCTGGGTCCATATCACAGGATCATCATCGGTCTGTGCCAGGGCAGTTACACCAAAAACAATAAGTACTATACTAGTTATCAGATATTTCATTCTGCTACAGTAACCTTAAGAATATTTTTTGTTAATGCCGTTATTTTAAATCGGTCGTCTGCCCTTCTTCCAATGATCCAGACAATCTTCTCCCCGCAACACAAGAGCCATTGATGTTGCTTGGCAATGGCGTCCATCTTTTCATCCTTGAAGAATTTGGCCACCTTTTTTTTTCCATTCATTCCCAACGGATAAAAATAGTCGCCTTTCTTCCATTTCCTAACGGTTAGTCTATGGTTTAACGTTTCTTTATCCACATATAGTATGGTATTGTTCTTTTCTTCTATCTGTTCTACTTTTTCAATTTTCAGGGCAATGGGAAGTTCACTTAATTCTTCCGGAGAATTTTCTTCAGCAGACAAGTCTGCAACTTCCGGTACTTCCTGAAGAAGCAGATACTTTCGGTCTTTGATAAGTCGATGTGTTTTGGAATGAAGTTCCTTTCCGCTCATAGCAGTAAGGAGGGATTCCATATCCTTCCAGGATTGAAACCCGTAATCCTTAAAAAGCATGTACAAATAACCCTGGATAGGACTAAGTTCTAGAAGAGCGCCAATGCCTATTTTAAAGCCTTGCTGATAAGGAACAAAAAGTTGCTCTTTCAGCGCATAGGAATAATCCGATAACATTTTTGCCGAACCGGAAAGAAATTCCTCCGTCTTTTTAAAATTCTCCAAAAAAGTTGGATGAAGTTCCTTTAACAATGGTACCATCTCATGCCTGATCTTATTCCTCAGATATTTAGTCTCTTCATTGGTGCTGTCTTCCCTCCAGGCTATTCCTTCTTTGTTGGCGTATTCCATGATCTCCACCCTGCTAAATGGCAGCAGTGGTCTGATAAATCCATTGGTATGTGCCGGAATACCACTAAGCCCTTCAATCCCCGTACCCCTTGAAAGGTTTATAAAGAAGGTTTCCAGGGAATCGTCCAGATGGTGCGCAGTGAGCATCCACGACTTCCCTTCCTTTTCCATGAGTTCAGTAAACCATTGATAGCGTAGTTCCCTGGCTGCCATTTGAATAGAAAGTTTGTGCTCAGCAGCATACTCACTGGTGCTAAAGTGGGTATTCAAGAATGGCACATTGAGTTGATCGGCTAATTGCTTTACAAATTGTTCGTCCTCATCACTTTCATCCCCCCTTAACTTAAAATTACAATGAGCCAGCGATATTTCCATTCCCAGCTGACGACATAGTTGAGTAAGCACAACACTATCTACACCCCCACTACAGGCCACCATACCAGGCGTACTCAGAAGTTGAGGAAAGTTCGTTTCAATATGGTATTTAAATTGGCTGAACACACCGCAAAGGTAAGAAAGAATGGTCTCTATCTGAAGATAGCAGGTTTCTATCCGGATGTTTAAAAAACTACTTCACAGCACTACTGTTTCCCGGAAAGGCTCTGTAACCAAATTTCAACCGCCTTTGCATGGGCTTCCTTAAGTTCCGGGTTGGTGATTCCTTTTTTTACTTCAAAGTTTTCTCCAAATGAAGGCAGCGAAAAAGTTGCCGTCACCTCGCCTCCAAAACGTGGCAGGAGATCTTCCATGAGAGCCAACGAACTCATGGCCCCGCGCTTACCGGGGGAAGTGCTCATTAGCAGGATCTTTGTGTTCAAAAGAAAATTTCGTTCCAAACGCGATAACCAGTCGATTAGATTTTTAAAGTAGGCCGAAGGATTGCCATTGTGTTCGTTCACTGACAAGATCAGACCCTCTGCATTATGAAGGTCATCCCTTAATTCTATCAGAGAATTGGTATAGCCAAATTCCTTTTCGTGGTCTTCGCTAAACATTGCCAGATCGTACAGGGCCATATTCATTAATTGTACTTTTTGATCTTTTAAAAGGGAAGCCGTGTATTTTACCAACGCAAAATTGATAGAGGTAGACGAGTTACTGCCTGCAAAGGCCATGATGTTGCTCATTGTACACTTTTTTAAGGTAGAAAAAAGCGAAAATACCGCAAATAAGAATTAAATGAGAACATTTTAGCTAATTTTGCGCCCTAGAACATCCAAACACCCTGTCAATTAAGTATATAGGTTATAAAGTGGTATGGAAATTAAAACCAACAGACTTCATTTTATAGATGCTATTAGAGCATGGGCCATCCTTATGATGCTGCAAGGGCATTTTGTAGATGGTCTCCTGGATCCTGTTTTTAGGGATACAGGGAATAGTATGTACTCCCTTTGGCTTTATTTCAGGGGGATCACGGCCCCTGTATTTTTTACAGTATCGGGTTTTATCTTTACGTATTTGTTGATCCGTGTGCCTCAACAAGGCTGGGAAAACCCTCGTATCCGCAAGGGGATCAGGCGTGCCTTGCAATTATTATTTATAGGGTATCTCTTGCGTTCAAATATCTTTGGATTGCTACAGGGCAAGTTGTATGACGCCTTCTTTCTGGTAGATGTACTGCATTGTATTGGGGTATCTATTTTAGTGATCATCGGAGTATTTCTGCTCACCTCTCGTCAAAAGAATTGGGTGATGCCTGCCACATTACTGGGTATCACATTAAGTTTGTTCATTTTTGAACCCGTATATTCTGGATGGACCTATGCATGGCTCCCCGATGCAATTTCCAATTATTTTACCAGATCTAACGGGTCTGTTTTTACCATAATCCCATGGGTTGGTTATACAGCATTTGGAGCCTTTTTATCTGTGCTTTTTAAAAAGTATGCCTCTTTGGAGAACCTATACCCTACGGCTATCGGGCTTTCGGCCATAGCGGGCGTAAGTCTTTTGTTCTTTTCATCACCTTTTTTTGTATTCATAGGGGAATTAAGCGGAGTGAGTCTTTTCAGTAATATTGCCTTTAATAATTACCTGTTTATAAGACTGGGTGATGTATTATTGGTTTTTGCTGTTTTTATGATTTTCAGAGATTTTCTGAAACAGCCTACCTTTTTGCGGATTGGACAAAACACGCTGTCAATTTACGTCATCCATTTTGTGATCCTTTACGGGAGTTTAACCGGACTTGGATTATACCGATTCTTTGATCATGCGATTACCCCGGGTATGGTGATCCCTGGTGCTGTGCTTTTTATGCTGTTCTGCTCTTTTGTGGCCTTGTATTATGACACCAACGAATCCCTGATAAAAAATTTGATCACGCAATATTCACAAAAGGCAAACACAGGTTTATCAAAAGGATATTTCGAAGTGTCTAAATTACTTATCGTATTGCAAGACAAGATTTTACGAGTTCTTAATACAAGTAAAGGATAAATATATATTTTTCTGCTAAACGTGTAACGCCCTATCTTCTGTAGCCGCCAAAGCAGCTTCTTTTACAGCCTCGGCATAGGTGGGATGTGCATGGCTCATCCTGGCAATATCTTCGGCCGAAGCTCTGAATTCCATGGCTGTTACCGCCTCTGTGATCAAATCGGCACAACGGGCTCCAATCATATGGACCCCTAACACCTCATCGGTCTTCTTATCGGCAAGGATCTTAACAAAGCCATCTATGTCCATACTGGCCCTGGCTCTTCCGAGTGCCCTCATAGGAAACTGACCTGCTTTGTAGGCTACACCAGCCTCCTTTAATTGTTCTTCCGTCTTTCCTACAGAAGCAACTTCTGGCCAGGTATAGACAACATTTGGTATCAAATTATAGTCAATATGTGGTTTCTGACCCGCAAGAATCTCTGCCACCATAGTTCCTTCTTCTTCTGCCTTATGCGCCAGCATGGCGCCTCGAACCACATCTCCTATTGCATAAATATGCGATGCACTGGTTTGCAGATGCTCATTGACCTGTACTCTGCCTTTATCATCTAATGCAACCCCAGCGGCGGCGGCGTTCAAGCCGTCTGTGTAGGGTCTGCGCCCAACTGAAACCAGGCAATAATCTCCGGTAAGGCTAAGTTCGCCACCTTTGGGATCATCCGCTATCACGGTGATTTCCTTTCCTTTCCGTTTTACTGATTTTACCTTGTGAGAAAGATGGAACTTTACCTTTTGTTTTTTAAGGACACGCATGAGTTCTTTGGAAAGTCCGCCATCCATTCCGGGGATAATCCTGTCCATAAACTCTACCACACTAACCTCTGCGCCTAATCTTTTATAAACCTGACCCAGTTCTAAACCTATCACACCACCCCCAATTATGATCATATGTTTTGGGATCTCCTTTAAGCTGAGCGCTTCTGTAGAGGTAATAATGCGTTCCTTATCCAGAGAGATAAAAGGCAAACTTGCAGGCTTAGAACCTGTGGCAATTATGGTATTCTTGGCCTCAATGGTGGTTGTTTTACCCTTGGAAGGTTTAATATCAATATGAGTGGCATCCTTAAAACTGCCAATACCCTCGAAGACTTCAATCTTATTTTTGTCCATCAGGTATTGAATACCCTTGGTGGTTTGATCTACCACTGCCTGTTTGCGGCCTATCATTTTCTCCAGATTCACTTTTACTTCTCCAGGGATCTCAATTCCGTGTTCCTCAAAATGATGAATTGCATCTTCGTAATGATGGCTCGAATCCAGCAAGGCCTTTGATGGAATACACCCAACATTGAGACAAGTGCCTCCAAGTGTTGAATATTTTTCAATGATCGCTGTTTTCATTCCCAGTTGAGCACAACGAATGGCTGCAACATATCCACCTGGACCAGAGCCAATAATGGCCACATCAAATTGAGTCATATAATTATTTTGTTATTGCGAAGCAAAGTTTAGACTGGAATAATAGTTTTCCAACGCAGCAAAAGTACGAATGTTTTTAATTTTAGGCATACGCCAATCGAAGAGAAAGGACGCTAACTAAAAGCACACCTAATACAAGGCGATCTTTTTATCTACTGCACCAAGTGTCACCAAATAGTCTTTTACCTCCAAAGCTTCTTCCCCCCACCCTTTTCTGCATGGTAAAGTAAGGTAAACCCATGTGGGCCCTTCTCAAGCACATTACAAGCTAATGGCCGTACTCACTTTTACTTCACTGATCACAAAAGAACTATGGGTACTTCCAATATTTTTTAGGGCCGTTAGTTTTGTGACCATAAATTCCCTGTAGGCGGCCATATCCTTCAAATGGATCTTAAGAATGTAATCGTAATCGCCGCTCACATGGAAACATTCTGACACTTCGGCTAACTGAAGCACTTCACGCTCAAACTGAAGCACGTATTCCTTGACATGCTGACTTAATTTAACATGACACAAAGCGGTAAAATCCATAGAGGCCTTGTGTTTGTCTATCAGGGCCACATAGTTGGAGATAACCCCCTCCCTTTCCAACCGTTTGATACGCTCATAAACAGCAGTGGTTGATAATCCTAAAGCATTTGCATACTCCTTGGTGGTCTTTTTACAATTGGCCTGCAACATGCCCAATAGGAGCTTGTCTATCGTATCTAGTTTCATATGAATTAAATTCTATAAATATCATTATTTTTTATAAAAATAGTATTTTTATCTATATATTAAATATTATTTAGATTAATATTCTATATATTGATATTTTAGTTGTTTTTAGATCTTTGCAACTGTATCTTTATACAAACCAAAACTATTTCGTTATGCCATACAACGCTTCAGATAAAATACAGGAACTTCACAATTTTGGAGAGTTTGGAGGGGTTAATCCTTCCATATCAGACTCTTCTACCTATACCTTCCTGTCTGCCAAAACCATGTTCGACACCTTCGAAGGGAATACCGAAGGGTGCTATTTGTATAGTCGTCACTCATCTCCATCCAATTTGTATTTAGGAGAGGCCCTGGCTGCTTTGGAAGGCACTGAAACGGCTAATGTAACCGCCAGTGGAATGGGCGCCATTACCGCAGTGATCCTTCAATTATGCAATGCCGAGGATCATATTGTAAGCAGCAGAACTATTTATGGAGGTACGTATGCATTCATGAAGAATTTCCTGAAAAAATTTAAGATCGATACCACTTTTGTGGACATCACCAAACTAGAGGCCGTAGAAAAGGCCATTACGCCGCGGACAAAAATGATCTATTGCGAATCTGTGAGCAATCCGTTGTTAGAAGTAGCCGATATTAAAGGCCTGGCTGCCTTGGCAAAAAAATACAAAATTCCTTTGGTCGTAGACAATACGTTTTCACCCCTATCTGTAGCTCCGGCACATCTGGGTGCAGACATTGTGATACACAGCCTTACCAAATTCATTAATGGAAGTAGTGATTGTGTAGCGGGCGTGGTTTGTGGTACTAAAGACTTTTGCCTGGCATTAAAGGATGTAAATAACGGAGCGGGTATGCTACTTGGTAGCACCCTCGATAGTCTGAGAGCCTCCTCCATTTTAAAGAATATGCGAACGCTGCATATCCGCATGAAGAAGCATAGCGAAAATGCCCTTTATTTGGCACAACATTTTGAAAAAGACGGTCTCCGTGTAGTTTATCCCGGGCTGGCCTCTCATCCGGGACATTCCCTGATGAAAAAACAAATGGTCTCTGAATATGGCTATGGTGGCATTATGACGTTAGACGTTGGCAGCCTTGAAAAAGCTAATTTGCTGATGGAACAGATGCAAAAAATGAATCTGGGGTATCTGGCTGTGAGCCTCGGCTTTTACAAAACACTTTTTAGTGCCCCGGGCACTTCCACCTCTTCTGAAATTCCTTTAGAAGAACAAACAGAAATGGGTCTTTCCGATGGATTGATCAGATTTTCTATTGGCCTGGACAACGATATTCACAGAACCTATACGATGATGCGATCTTGTATGCATCAATTGGGTATTCTCACCAAGAATAAGGTATCCGTATAAGTGCGTCAATAGCAATACGTTTGCACAACCGTGGCTAAAATTGTAATATTACGGGCAAACTAAACCAAGCTAGATGGCGGCTAAAAAATCCAATGCATACCGGGAGAACGAACACATTGTAGATAATAAAGAATTGAATATATGGGAGGCCCTCATTCCTGTGGTTGCCCTGGTAGGCATGTTGGCTTACAACGTCTTTGTCTTTGGTGACAATGCCACCGGAGGGTCCAATCAATTCATCCTCCTCATGGGTGGTGCGGTAGCTGCCGTAGTTGGATTTTTCAATAAGGTTTCCTATAAACAAATGCTTGCAGAAGTGGCCGAAAATATAAAGTCGACCACAGGAGCTCTCCTCATCCTTTTAATGGTAGGAGCCCTGGCCGGCACCTGGCTGGTAAGCGGTATCATTCCTGCTATGATCTATTATGGATTACAGATCTTAAACCCAACTATTTTTCTTGCCGCCTGCGTGATTATTTGTGCGATCATTTCTATCGCTACCGGAAGCAGCTGGACAACAGCGGCCACCGTAGGTATTGCGCTAATTGGTATTGGGGAGGCCTTAGGCATTTCTTTAGGAATGACAGCTGGTGCTGTGCTATCTGGTGCGTATTTTGGGGATAAAATGTCTCCCCTCTCCGATACTACCAACCTGGCTCCTGCCATGGCAGGAGGGGAACTGTTCGACCATATAAAGTACATGACCATCACTACTATTCCCACCATTTCAGTAACCTTGCTGGTCTTTATAATCCTGGGGTTAAATATTGAGACCACCGGGGTAGCCGATACAGCTAGCATCCTCTCCTCTATTGACGCTGCATTTAATATTAATGGTTGGTTATTCATAGTGCCTGTAGTTGTAATACTTCTGATCGTTAAAAAGGCTCCTCCATTAATGGCATTGCTTATAGGGACGCTTTTAGGTGGTGCTTTTGCGCTGTTCTTTCAACCCGAGATCGTTGCAGGACTAACAGGAGCGAAAGAACTCACTTTTGAAAATGGCTATAAGGGAATCCTTAATGCCATCACCATAAAAACCTCCATTGCCACAGATAATCCGGCATTGAATGAATTATTTTCAGCAAAAGGCATGGCCGGTATGTTAAGTACCATCTGGCTTATTGTCTGTGCCATGGTATTTGGTGGAATTATGGATGGGATTGGCGCCTTATCCAGGATCACAAAGGCTTTGCTAGGTATGGCCAAGACCACCTTTGGCTTATTCGCCAGTACAGTAGGGAGCTGCCTTGCCCTGAATGTAACAGCTTCAGACCAATACCTCGCCATAGTGGTCCCGGGAAAAATGTTTGCAAAAGCCTATGAAGATAGAGGTCTTGCTCCAGAAAACCTCAGCAGAACGCTCGAAGATTCAGGAACTGTAACCTCCGTTCTGATCCCATGGAACACCTGTGGCGCCTATCATAGCGGTGTGTTGGGCGTTAGTGTGGCAGACTACTTTGTCTATGCTGTCTTCAACTGGTTGAGCCCTATGATGACACTGCTATTTGCGGCTTTAAAGATTAAAATAAAGCAATTGGCTACCAGTCCTTCATCATAGTTTCCTCAAAACTTTTGGATACCTTCATTACTTTTAAAAGCATTTATTTAATCTATATGGCCGGTAAATACCCTAATTATTTACTAATTTTCGGACTTAAAATTCAATAATAGACATGGCATTAATACAACTTACAGGTGTGGCAGCAAATACCGTAGGCGATCTCCCTGAAGTGGGCAGTTCAGCCCCTGATTTTCAGCTTACACGGCGCGATCTCAGTTCGGTTACTCTCACGGATTACAAAGGCAAGAAGGTAGTCCTCAATATCTTTTTATCTGTTGATACCGGTACTTGCGCACAATCTGTTCATCAGTTCAACAAAAAAGCTTCACTCTTTGATAATACAGTGATTTTATGCGTTTCCACAGACCTACCTTTCGCCTTAAACAGGTTTTGTGGGGCTGAGGGGATTGATAATCTGGAAATGCTCTCCGATTACAAGGAAGGTAAATTTGGCGAAGACTACGGCATTACTTTTAAAGACGGCCCTCTAAAAACCTTATTTTCCAGAGCCCTGGTTATTGTAGATGAGGAAGGACGTGTAATCTATACAGAACACGTGCCTAAATTAGTAGATGAACCCAATTATCAAAAAGCCCTGGAGGCGATCAAAAATGGCTAAAGAATCCTTTGTGAAGAATAGAATAAAAGGATTTATGTATGCAGCAAAAGGGGCCATCCTGCTACTAAGTACCGAAAGCAGTATTCAATTACAATTCCTGCTGGCTGTTGTGGTGACTATTGCCGGATTTTATTATGAGATCTCCACGGTAGAATGGATGATACAGACACTGGCTATTGGCCTGGTGATGGGTGTTGAAGGGGTAAATACAGCGATTGAAAAACTGTCGGACTACGTGCAACCTAATCACGACCCTAAGATTGGTTTCCTTAAAGACATATCGGCAGGGGCGGTTATGATGGTAGCCGTTGCAGCTTCGGTCGTTGGCCTGATCATTTACCTGCCAAAAATATTTTAGTTCATTGACCCCTCCTGCATCCTAGGTAAATTTGTATTTTTACACCATGAACTGCATGCATTAATGGCAACCAAGAAAAAAAAGTCCAAACCTACGGCTTCTAAAAAAAGAACTCCCTTCAGGCTTTCCAGACAGAATAAGATCATTCTGGGAAGCTTACTGATATTGCTGAGTATTGCATTATTCTTTTCATTTATCTCGTTTTATTTCACCTGGCAAGAAGATCAAAGCCTACTGTCCGAATTTGCAAATCGGAACGAACAGGCCAAGAACCTATTGAATAAATTCGGCGCCAGTGTAAGTCATTATATAATGTACAAAGGATTTGGAATTGCTTCTTTTATCCTTCCCTTTCTTTTATGTATCACCGGACTCTACATGTTCCTGAGTATTCCTAAAAAAGGACTTTGGGGTAAATGGATATGGGGATTATTATTGCTTATATGGACTTCCATTGCACTCGGTTTCTTTGCAGAACAACAACCTCTGCTTGGTGGATTGGTAGGTTATGAGATGAATGACTTTTTACAAGACTACACCGGTAAAATTGGTGTTTTCCTTATCCTTTTGTTCATGCTTACCATCATCATGGTGCGCTTATTTAAGCTAACTCCGGAAGGAATTGCAAGCTTTTTTAAATCGAAATCGGCTTCAGTGGTCTCCGAATTCAAAAACAAGGAAGAAGTACCGGCTACGCTCCTAAAGGATGAGGATAATGAAATATCCCTGGACACTTATACCCATAAAAAAGATATTCCTCCCCTCAATGATGATTCTAAGGATTTCAAGGACGTTTTAGACCAAAAAACGGTTAGTAAAGAAGAGGAAATCGCCATGGAAGTAAGTGCTGTGGCTGTGGAAAAGGAAGAAAAAGACATTCTTTCGGATAAGCTTGTGGCCGATTTTGGTGAATTCGATCCCACCCTCGAGCTAAGTAATTATAAATTCCCACACCTCGATCTGTTGGAACAGCATGGGTTTACAGGTGGCATCACCATTAACCAGGAAGAACTGGAAGAGAATAAGAACAAAATCGTAGATACTCTTAAGAATTATAAAATAGGGATCGCACAAATCAAAGCCACTATAGGTCCAACGGTAACGCTCTATGAGATCGTCCCCGAGGCAGGGATCAGGATCTCCAAGATCAAGAATCTCGAAGATGACATTGCGCTATCTTTAGCCGCCCTGGGGATACGGATCATTGCACCCATCCCTGGCAAAGGTACCATTGGGATAGAGGTGCCCAATAAAAAGGCTACCACTGTGTCTATGCGCTCCGTGATTGCATCCAGCAAATTCCAGAAAGCGGAGATGCAACTGCCCATTGCCTTTGGAAAGACCATCAGCAATGAAACCTTTGTGGTAGATCTTGCGAAAATGCCTCACCTGCTCATGGCCGGAGCCACGGGCCAGGGGAAATCAGTCGGACTTAACGCTGTTCTCACCTCCCTTTTGTACAAAAAGCACCCGGCGGAGGTAAAATTTATTCTGGTAGATCCAAAAAAAGTGGAACTAACGCTTTACAACAAAATAGAACGTCATTACCTGGCCAAACTTCCGGATTCTGAAGAGGCCATCATTACCGATAATACCAAGGTGATCCATACCTTGAATTCGCTCTGTATTGAAATGGACAACCGCTATGAGCTACTCAAACTGGCCATGGTCCGGAACATTAAGGAGTACAACACCAAATTCAAGGCACGGAAACTTAACCCCAACGATGGGCACACCTTCCTCCCTTATATAGTACTGGTCATAGACGAGTTTGCAGACCTGATCATGACGGCGGGGAAAGAAGTTGAAACACCCATTGCCAGATTGGCGCAGTTAGCCAGAGCGATCGGTATCCACCTGATAATTGCCACTCAACGACCGTCCGTAAACGTCATTACAGGGATCATAAAGGCCAACTTTCCTGCCAGGATCGCATTTAGAGTGACGTCTAAAATAGACTCCAGGACCATTTTAGACACTCAGGGTGCAGATCAGCTTATAGGAAGGGGCGATATGTTATTTACCCAAGGAAACGACGTTACGCGTATTCAATGTGCCTTTGTAGACACCCCGGAAGTGGCTAAGATCACAGAATATATTGGATCACAACGTGGATATCCCAGTGCTCATTTACTTCCGGAGTATTCAGGAGAAGATTCTGGCACAAGTCTTGATTATGATATTGCCGACAGGGATGCTATGTTCAGAGATGCAGCAGAAGTCATTGTAACGGCCCAGCAAGGATCGGCCTCTTTAATTCAGCGGAAGCTAAAATTAGGCTACAATCGTGCAGGGCGCATAATTGACCAACTGGAAGGCGCGGGCATCGTAGGACCGTTTGAAGGAAGCACGGCCAGATCGGTCCTGGTACCAGACATCTATGCCCTGGATAAAATGTTAAACGAGGAAACCAAATAAGACATGAAAAATAGTTTGATTCTAGTACTGATGATGTGTGCGTATGTGAGCAGTTATGCGCAAGAGGCAACCAAGGCGAAAGCCCTGCTGGATGAAGTGTACACCAAAGTGAAGG
>NZ_JBATLB010000150.1:0-2061 GCF_049669965.1 Muriicola sp.
ACATCATTATTTTAACAAGCTCTCTATCACCTATCAAACGGAGATGTGGAGCCGACTGCTGATCACCCTGGTATTCCTGTTATTTAGTCCCTGGGAACCTGCCCTTTCCGTTGCCATAGGGATCGGATTTTCCTTTCTTTTCGGTTTAATCCCTTCAGATATAAAAGGCATTTCAATTGCCAGACCTTCAATGTTATCATCTGAAAATACGAAACAGGTAAATAAGTTCATTATACTAACGCTTTGCTATGAGATCACGCAGATCATTATAAACAATAGTGATGTCTTAATGGTAAAGCATTATTTCAGCCCAAATGAGGCAGGATTATATGCCTCTCTGGCGCTAATTGGCAGGGTGGTATACTTTGTGGCCTGGATGTTTGTAATGCTCCTCTTGCCTGCAGTAGTTCAAAAAGAAAAAGATGGAGAAGCCACCGCCCCGGTATTATTTAAATATGTTGGTTACGTTGCCCTTCTTTCCCTGACCATCATAACCTCATGTTATTTTTTCCCGGAATTGATCATTAAACTGATGTTTGGGGATGCCTATTTTTCAATGGCAGCTTTATTGTGGCAATATGCAGTTGCTACATCACTCTTTGCTATCGGGAATATATTTGCCTACTATTTCTTATCCCTGGATCATTATGTCCCCGTAATTATTTCAGGAGTTTTAGGGTTATCTCAGATAGTACTCATAAGCGTTCTGCATAAATCCCTAGAGCAAATTGTACAGTTACAGATCCTTGTAATGGTGATTTTACTGATCTCCCAAATTATTTATTTTCTATATAAGAAGCGAAGTTTATAAACGCCTTCTGTTCAAAAATGTCAGGGTCGGATCTTTTAATAGTTCCGACCTTTTTTTGTCTCTATCCGGTTTATATCCGGAGACCTATCAAAGATGTTTAGGGTCCATAAAGCTCCAAAAAATACAGGACCCCAATTTCTGCTTACCGACACTGCTTTTCCTTTCGTCTACAGTAAGGATGCAGTGAGCTTCTAAGAGCCTGTATTCACTGCCTTTTATAAGATATTTGCCCTGTAAATAAAATATTAATCTTAGTACTTAACCTATGAAATTAGCAATCGTAACCGCGTATCCACCTAGTAAAGTAACCTTAACTGAATATGGGTACCATTTAGTAAAACACTTCCGTTTACAAGACGATGTAACGGAGATCGTATTGATCACTGACAGAACAATAGAAGAAAAAGATCTGTCCTTTGAAGGTATAGGCTGTAAAATAACAGTAAAAGAAAGCTGGAGTTTTAATAGTTATACAAACCTATATCACATCAATAAGGCAATCTCAGAAACCAAGCCCGATGCCGTTTTATTTAACCTTCAATTCCTAAAGTTTGGCGATAAGAAAATACCGGCAGCTTTAGGCCTCTTGGCACCTTTTATCTGCAAAGTAAGACGTATCCCAACCATTTCACTTATTCATAATATTCTGGAACAAGTTGATCTTGATAATGCTGGAATAACCCAGAACAAATTGTTACAAAAGGTGTATAATGTAATTGGGACCATGTTAACCCGATTTGTATTAGCTTCCGATGTTGTAGCAGTCACCATAAGCAAATATGTTACTATTCTGGAAAAGAAATACAAAGCACGCAATATTGCACTGATACCTCACGGATCCTTTGAAACACCTCCTGAACCCGATTATAACTTGCCACAAGGACCAAAACAAGTGATGGCCTTTGGTAAATTTGGCACCTATAAGCGTGTTGAGATCATGATTGAGGCCGTAGAATTGATCAGAAGCAGAACCAGGGAAGACATAGAAATTGTAATTGCCGGTACTGATAGCCCAAACACTCCCGGGTCTCTTAAATCTATGGAGGAAAAATATGCATCCGTAACGAACTTACGATTTACCGGGTATGTTGCCGAGGAAGATGTACCCACTATCTTCGGAGATAGCGCTGTAGTGGTATTTCCTTACACCTCTACGACCGGTAGCTCAGGTGTTTTGCACCAGGCAGGTAGTTACGGAAAAGCCGTGGCATTACCAGATCTTGGAGATCTTGGCGTTCTGGTCCGCGAAG
>NZ_JBATLB010000151.1:0-2007 GCF_049669965.1 Muriicola sp.
TTATACGGTTTTTCAACGGATAGGGCCCTTACACATGTGGAAGCCATTTCGAAACAACCACATGCCGTTGGCTTCCCTGCCCACGAAACTGTGCGGGCATATATTGTGGCCCAACTGGAAAAGATGGGCCTGGAAGTATCCCTCCAGCAGGGCTACACAGCCGGTGACTGGGCCAATTACAGCAAGGCCGTTAATATTGTTACTAAAATAGAAGGATCCGGCAAAGGGAAGGGCTTATTACTCCTCTCTCACTACGACAGTAATCCACATTCCTCCCTGGGAGCAAGTGATGCCGGTAGCGGGGTTGCTACCATCCTGGAAGGAGTACGGGCCTACCTTGCTCAAAAAGTGATCCCAAAGAACGACATCTACATTGTGATCTCAGATGCGGAAGAATTAGGCCTTAACGGGGCAGATCTTTTTGCAAACAAACATCCATGGACCAAAGACATTGCCCTGGTCCTGAATTTTGAGGCAAGAGGTAGCGGTGGACCCGCCTATATGTTTATGGAAACCAACCGTGGAAATGAGCGGCTCATTGAGGAGTTTGTGACCGCAAATCTACAATTCCCCGTTACCAATTCATTGGCGTATAGCATTTATAAGCTACTTCCCAATGACACAGACCTTACCGTTTTCAGGGAAGACCGCGACATAGAAGGATTTAATTTTGCCTTTATCGATGATCATTTTGACTATCACACCGTTCGGGATTCCTATGAGCGCTTAGATCGCAATTCCCTTACCCACCAGGGAAGCTATTTAATGCCACTGGTAAGCCATTTCAGTGAGGCAGATCTTGGGAGTCTGAAGAGCCTGAATGACCATATTTATTTTAATATTCCCGTATTTGAAATGGTTACATATCCTTTTGATTGGATATGGCCCATGTGGCTCCTTGCCCTTGGTGTTTTTATTTTAATAGTGGCTCTGGGATTTAAAACAGGCAGCCTTACGGTCAAAGAGGTACTGCTTGGCTTTATTCCTATGCTAGATACTCTTGTAGTGAACGGTGTACTGGGATATTTTGCCTGGCAGATGATCACTTTTATTTATCCGGGTTATAAAGATATTTTACAGGGATTTACCTATAATGGTCATGCCTATATCCTGGCCTTGACACTCTTAGCCTTGGCCAACTGTTTCCGGGCCTATCACAAGTTTAAAAAGATTAGCATCCCTAACTTACTGGTGGCCCCTGCCTTACTTTGGATGGTGATATGTTGGGGTGTAGCCCAATACCTTCCGGGTGCCAGCTTTTTTATCCTGCCTGTCTACGCACTTTTAACCTGTTTGGCTATCGCCATCTACCAAAAAAACTACGATCCGTTTTTGATATTGTTTCTGCTGCTGCCGGCAATATTCATCTATTCACCGTTTGTTGCCATGTTCCCCATTGCTCTGGGCCTAAAAATGCTGGTGACCACCACGCTTTTTACAACCCTCACATTTTGGCTGTTACTGCCACTACTGGGAAGGTATCCCAGAAAAAACATTCTTGGAGCAGTATTCTTCGCTGGGTTTATTGGTGCCTTGGTTGTAGCTCATTTTCAATCTGGCTTTACGGAAGAAAGAGCAAAACCCAGCAGTTTGGTTTACATGCTGGATACAGATACGAAAAAGGCGCAGTGGGCTACCTACGAACAACAGCTTTCGGATTGGACCTCCGCGGTCCTTGGGTCAGAGAAAACGATGGCAGTTACTGAGAACAATTCCACCATTAACAGCAAATACAATTCCAGATTTACGCAGGTATCATCCGCTCCTTTCAAAGACATAACCGGACCTGTGGTCACCATAGAAAAAGACACTACCCTGGAGGGAAGCCGAATCCTCGAAATAGGAATTTTTCCGCAACGAGCAGTGAACAGACTAGACGTATATACAGATAATACCCCTGTAAGCAAAGCAAGTGTAAACGGTATTGAACTCTCTGAATTCTATTTGAAGGAACGCAAAGGTACCCGTCTGTTTACACATTACATCAGCGATAATGACTCTACCATG
>NZ_JBATLB010000152.1:0-2837 GCF_049669965.1 Muriicola sp.
TCTACCTCGGAAATAATACAGCAGACCAGGTTGAGGTTGCCCTTTTCGATCTCAATGGAAGGACCGTTTTCCGTAAAGATTTCAACACCCAGAATAACGAGATCCGATTTAACGTAGATGCTCTTGCTAGAGGGGTGTATCTGCTGAACATCCGAACATCCTCAAGTTTGCTAAACTATAAAATCATCAGAAAATGAGATACGAATTAAGTATAACAACCCTACTGGCTGTGCTGCTGATCTCCTGCGGTGGAGGGAGCGATCCCGATCCGGAACCGGAACCGCCGGCAGTAGTTCCGCCACCATCGGCAGCAACGCTGATCTTTCCGGACAACAATACGGAGTGCAACGAGGGAACCGTGATCAATGAGAACCAGAGCAGCGTGACGTTGCGGTGGACAGAGGCGCAAAACGCTGATTCCTACGAGCTGAATCTACGAAATCTGGACAATAACAACACATCACGCTCCATCTCCAGCACCAATAATTCTACGATCACCCTGCTCAGGGGCGTACCATATGAATGGTTTGTGGTCTCCCGGGCAAACGGCACAAACGAAACGGCCGTCAGCACCACCTGGCGATTTTACAACCAGGGGCCTGGTGTGGAGAACTACGCACCTTTCCCGGCGGAAGCGGTGAGTCCGGCCAGAGGATCTACGGTGGCCACATCAGGAACCGTGACCTTGGTTTGGGCAGGAAGCGATGTAGATAACGACATCGCGGACTTTGACGTGTTCTTGGGAACAGATGCCGCAAGCTTGCTTTTTGTGGACACCACTACAGAAAGCACTATTGATGTAGCAGTAAGTTCCGGAAACGTCTATTATTGGAGAATTCTTTCCCGTGACAGCCAGGGAAATACTTCTCAATCAGAAATATTCGATTTTTTAATTAATTAAATCATAATAAAAACACTTAAATAAAATGAAAAAGGTATTCTTAGTAATTGTATTAATTTATTCAGGCTTTACGGCAGTGGCACAAAATCCGACACGAGTAGAAATTCCTGTCGAACTCTATAGAAATCAGTTGAGGGATGGCCAACTTCCTCCAGACCTGGAAGGATCACCTTACGACCATGAAGAATTTATAGCGGGTACGGTGACCGTTAAAGACAGCGACCCGGTTCCTGCTATGCTTAGGTATGATGTCTACCGCGATAATATTGAAATGCAAGAGGGAGAATCGACAGTTTCATTATTGAAACGGGATTATATCATTGCGACAATTAATCAGGATAAATTTGTGATCGCCAAATACATGCCAAAAAACGAAGATGTAAGACAGGGTTACTTGATTCAGCTAAATGATGGCCCCATCAAACTACTAAAACGGAAAAGCAAAAGGTTCTTGCCCGCCACTGAGACCTTTTCCACGTACAAAGCAGAAAAACCTCCGAGATTTTTAGATCAAACAGATTATTATCTGTCGTCAGGCAAAGAGTATGCGGAAGATATTAAACTACGTAAAAAAAATATCCTCAACGCAATGGATAACGCTTCTGATGCCAGCAAGATTGTGAAAGAGTTAGATTTGGACCTATCTGAGGAAAACGATGTAATCCGGCTGCTAAATATGTTGAATAACAACGATGCGATGTAGAAAACGATAAGACGAAAACTTATCGCTTCAAGAAACACCTAACAAAAACAGAAAAGGGGAGGGCACTGAAAAATAGTGCTTCTCCCCTTTTCAATTGTAAGTCCCAGTGATAATCTCGCCAAAACGCAACCCTATTTCCGTTGCACCAATACTAGCTACTTCGAAGTTTTAAGTATGTTACTACCCTTTTAGCTCTAATGGCATCCCTTAGACTCAACCTACTTTGATTGGGACTACAGCCATTTAAATAATACAGAGGTGCAGCCACTTCCAATAAATTCTGGTTGCTGAGGGCAACCCGGCCCAAACTTTACTAGAATTCTTCCTCCCGTGTAATAAACTCTTTAAATGCTAAAGATATTCAGCCTAACAGAATAGACTAATAAACAAAAGAGCTATCTAAATTTACAATAAGGTCTATCTGTAATGAGATGAAATCTGAGGTAAGAACAGCACATAAACAAAATCTTTAAAGAATAGGAGATTTTACCAAAGCAGTCAAAATCCTTAGTGCAAGAGACCTGAATCTCAAGGATGAAACAGATGTCATCCAACTGATTACCGAGGAGGACGCTCTATCTAATAAAAGAGAGTGTGCTCATTTCCTTTGTAAAGTAAACTACATTCTTAAAAACTGCTGTCTCGACTCGACAGACAAGGATGATCAACACCTCTTTAGAATTGCCAATTCCTGTTAATCACATCTCTCAAAAAAAGGACCTCGCATCCACTGTTGAAAGGTCATACAGTGAATACCTCGCATTTGTATGATAGTAGGACCTATCTTAATTCAACAATGATTAGCAATGAAATAGAGGGGCTCCTTGTAATATTGTTTCCGAATGATAAAAAGAAAAACCCTGCTTTTTTCAAAGCAGGGTTTTCTAATTATATGATCACCTAATGTTTTACTTTGAACCTAAAGTCCAACAGACAAACAAGTCGGTTTTTTCAACCTATTTTACTGAAGACAGTAGTCAAGCGTTAGAACTCCAGCAGGAGTATTTGCTCCGTACTCAGCTACAAGGTTACCATCTGGTGAAAAGATCGCAAACGAGATCTCTCCCCAGTTATCTCCCGGGAAAAACCATTCTGCCTCTTCTACTCCATCAGGGAAAGTAACAGTAGCTATTCCAAAAGAAGCCTCATCTATACAGGTATATGTATTTGCTTCGTATGGTGTACAAAGACCCACTTCGAAGACCTCACCAGTACTCAAGGTTATGCTAAGGC
>NZ_JBATLB010000153.1:0-7511 GCF_049669965.1 Muriicola sp.
CGATCTGACCAGGGCACTTTATATTCGTGATAGTATTGGCGACCTCGAAGGCCTTTCGCTTAATTATTACCATCTTGCTATGTATCACAAGGGTACTGGAAATAAAACAGATGCGTTCGTTTATGCCCAGAATGCGAGGGATATCGCAAAGGAAATCGACAACAACCTGCGGTATATGGAATCCCTCAAACTTTTGGCAGAACTGGATCCCAACAATGCAATTAGCTACAATAATGAGTATATCAGGATCTCAGACAGCCTGCAACAGGAAGAACGCAGGATACGGAATAAATTCAACCGCATACGCTTTGAAACAGACGAAACCCTGGCCAGAAACCAGCAATTAGCAAAGCAACGAATGGTATGGATCAGTATAGCCGGCGGGGTTGTACTCTTAGCTATCGCTCTATTAATAATAATTATTCAGCGGATCAAGAACCAGCGACTTAGATTTCAGCAACAGCAACAAGAGTCTAACCAGGAGATCTTTAACCTGATGCTGGGGCAAAAGCAAAAAGTGGAAGAAGGGAAACAATCAGAACAAAAAAGGATCTCAGAAGAATTGCACGACGGGGTTTTAGGCGAGATGAATGGAATACGGATGATCTTACTGGGGCTCAACAAGAAAGCAGATGAAGCCGCTATAGCCTTACGCGAACAGGCCATTGAAAAGTTAAAGCAAGTACAGGAGGAGATACGGACCATCTCCCACGAATTAAACGACACCTCCTACCAGAAGTTGAATAACTTTATGAGCTCTGTAGAAGACCTGCTTAAAAATATTTGTGAGCCTGCAGGAATTAAATACCAATTCACCTATGACCATGACGTGGACTGGGACGGCCTGGAAGGGATCACCAAGATCAATCTCTACAGGATACTACAAGAAAGTTTACAGAATTGCGTGAAACATGCGGAGGCCTCCAACGTATATATTTCATTTGATACCAACGAAAAGGATATGGTGATCAGCATACAGGATAATGGCCGTGGATTTGAAGCCTCCAAGGGTAAAACAGGTATCGGGCATAAGAATATTAAGTCGCGCATAGATAAGATCAACGGCAGATGGTATCTGCGCAGTGCCCCGGGGATTGGCACCACTGTACTGTTGGAGATCCCTTTGAAACATATTTCGCCAGAAGCAAAAAAAGAAATACCTTTACCTAAGGACCTGCAGGAAGTATAAAACAATGCTCATGAAGACGGTAAAAATCTTAGCAGTAGACGATCACGAAATGACCACGCTTGGGTATAAGTTCATTTTGGAGGATACGGAATTTGAGGATTATAAAGTTCAGATGGACACGGCAAAATCCTATACAGAGGCCACCAAAATGATCGAAGATGCTGCAACAGGTATTGTATATGATATTCTTTTATTAGACATTCAACTTTCCAATCCAACCGATGGCCCTGCCAAAACAGGAGAGGACATAGGGATCTTCGCAAGAAAGGTATCCCCATCCTCTAAAGTTGTATTCATGTCTTCTTTCAGTGATAATTACCGCATCAATAGTATCATGCAAGCAGTAGATCCGGAAGGTTATATGGTAAAAACCGAGATCGATCAACAATCGCTTCAGGCCATGGTGAACACGGTACTTTCGTCACCGCCATATTACACCCAGAAAGCGCTGGTAGCCATCCGTAAAAAAATGGCCCAGGATATCTCTCTGGACGAGAATGATAAAAAGATTCTCTATTATCTATCCATTGGTACTAAAACCAAGGATATGGTAAAATTCATTTCCCTTTCCCTCCCGGGTATCGAGAATAGGAAGCGCCAACTTAAATCCCTTTTTGGGGTCGAAAAACAGAATGATCAGGCCCTTATCACCGAATCCAGAAACAGAGGTTTTATTTAGCCTTACCCCTGTTTTAATTTAAAAATTGAGTAATTCTTCTCAATAAATCAGTTAAACACCACAAAACCATAGAAAGTCTATGGTTTTTATATAGTCTACTCCATAGAATTAACATTAGCTTTACATTAGGCGTTACTTAAAAGAGCTGCTATGCCCAATAGACCTAAGAAAGTCAAATTTCATTCTAAATCTCCATATACAGGGAAGAAGGAGATACCTGGGTTGCAATCACTCAGGAATAACCTGGAGAAGGACTACTTTTCGGATGTTTCCATCCGTAATTCTGCCGTATGCTGTGAACAAAATAATCTCGTCATTGAGTTCAATTGTGCATTGGGACTTCATGAGGTTCTTTACCATATTCAGCAAGGAACCTGGGGCACCAACCAGCCTATGGTGGTAAATAAGGGGAATACAGTGTTAAGCCAGCATATGCAGAGCATAAGGGCGCTCAATCACAGCTTTATTGATGTAGAAGAACTTTCCTTTATACTTAAAGACTGCACTATTATCATCAAAAAACTAGGACCAGAGAGTGTTGAACAAGAATTGGATGCCATTTTGAGTTCCTTAGCGGAAAATTATGTCTATCTCACCCGCCATTTATCTGAAACTCCTACGGAAGTATTTATTCCCGTCTATGAGGAAGTAAGTTCTGGAGATCATTATACCGCATTGGCAGGGCCTGCACGAATTGAAGAGAAAGGCTATTACTCCTTTTGGGGGTTGTATTTCGAATCAGATACAGAAGCAGTGATCTATGATCTGAAAAGCAAAAACATCATCTCCGGAGATCTCAATTTGCTCAATCATTAAAAAGCGGACGCTTTTTCATCATCTTATTTACATTTTCCTTTACCCCGGCAATCACTTTTTCATCCTCAGGATGACTCAGAACTTCGTCTATAAAGGATACTATTAACTTCATGTCATCTTCTTTTAGACCACGGGTGGTGATCGCCGCAGTTCCAAAACGTATTCCTGAAGTGATAAAAGGCGACTTGTCATCGAAAGGCACCATGTTTTTATTTGCAGTAATATCGGCCTTTACAAGAACATGTTCTGCTTCTTTCCCTGTGATATTCTTATTGCGTAGATCTATAAGCATCATATGGTTGTCTGTTCCTCCTGAAATGATCTTGTAATCCCTGGCAACAAAGGCTTCGGCCATGGCGGCAGCATTCTTTTTTACCTGTATCATATAATGTAAGAACTCTTCTGTAAGGGCCTCTCCAAAGGCAATAGCCTTCGCCGCAATGATATGTTCTAGTGGGCCACCTTGATTCCCAGGAAAAACCGCCAGGTCTATAAGTGCAGACATTTTTCGGAGATTCCCATTCTTTAATCGAATTCCAAAAGGGTTATCAAAATCTTTCCCCATCATAATAAGTCCACCTCGTGGGCCTCGGAGTGTTTTATGCGTAGTTGTGGTTACAATATGACAATGTGGAATAGGGTCGTTTAAAATACCCTTGGCAATTAATCCTGAAGGGTGCGATATATCTCCCAGTAATAAGGCATCTACACTATCAGCTATTTTCCGGAATCGTTCAAAATCCATATCCCGTGAATAGGCGGAAGCTCCTGCAATAATAAGTTTTGGCCTTTCCTTAAGTGCAATCTCCTGTATAGTATCGTAATTCAAAATACCCGTTTCTTCCTCAACGCCATAAAAAGTTGGGCGATATAGTTTGCCTGAAAAATTAACAGGAGAACCATGTGTTAAATGACCTCCATGAGAAAGGTCGAATCCCAGAATGGTATCCCCCGGCTGCAAACATGCCTGAAATACGGCCGCATTGGCTTGTGATCCAGAATGAGGCTGAACATTGGCATATACAGCGCCGAATAATTCTTTAGCGCGTTCAATCGCAAGGGTTTCCACCTCATCCACCACTTCGCATCCCCCATAATATCGTTTCCCGGGATACCCTTCCGCATATTTATTGGTTAGCACAGAACCGGCAGCTTCCATAACCTGTGCACTGGCAAAGTTCTCTGAAGCAATGAGCTCTATCCCATTTAGTTGACGATCTTTTTCGGCAGCAATCAATTCAAATATTTGCGTATCCCTTTTCATAAATGCTATTTTCTTTCAATTGAGGCGTAAAAGTACAAATTGCCCGGTGTTAATGATTATAAAATAATATATTTGATCAGGAATTTATCAAACACAAATTAACAATAGCCCATGCCTATAAAAGCCAATGACCCTTCGAAGTCTTCCTGGTTACCTGTACCGGAAAATTCTGACTTTCCCATCCAGAACATCCCTTTCGGGGTTTTTCTGACCAGGGATGATGTTATAACCATTGGTACACGTATTGGGGACCATGCCATAGATCTTGGAGCGCTTCATCAACTCGGATATTTTAAAGACATCCCTTTAACGGATGATATCTTCCTTCAAGATACCCTCAACGACTTTATCTCCGATGGAAAAAAGACCTGGCGACTGGTAAGGAACCGGATTAGTCAGCTCTTTGAAAAAGACAATCAGGAATTGCAAAAGCACAAGGACCATCAAAAGATCGTCTTGTTCACCATGGACGAGATTGAAATGCAATTACCGGTGCAAATTGGGGATTACACAGATTTCTATTCGAGCAAGGAACATGCCACCAACGTGGGTAAAATGTTCCGCGATCCCGAAAATGCCTTGTTACCTAATTGGCTGCACCTACCGGTGGGCTACCACGGGCGTAGTTCTACGATAATTCCCAGCGGCACGCCTATACGCAGGCCTCATGGACAGACCCTTCCTAAAGGTGCCGAAAACCCGGTATTCGGTCCGTCAAGACTGGTCGATTTTGAGTTGGAAATGGCCTTTATCACTACCGATGCAAATGCCTTGGGAGAACCTATTTCAGTGAATGAGGCAGAAGATTATATTTTTGGACTGGTCCTTTTCAATGACTGGAGCGCCAGGGACCTCCAAAAATGGGAGTATGTCCCCTTGGGACCTTTTTTAGGAAAGAATTTTGCTTCTTCGATCTCTCCCTGGATAGTGACATTAGACGCACTGGAACCTTTCAGGGTAGCCAGTCCGAAACAAGATCCTGAACCCTTGCCTTATTTACAACAAAAAGGCAGTAAGAGTTTTGACATTCACCTGGAAGTGGCCATCGCAACTGAAGAAGGTTCAGAAACCAAAGTTTCTACAACCAACTTTAAATATATGTATTGGACCATGGCCCAGCAGCTGGCGCATCATACCATAAACGGTTGTAAGGTTAACAGCGGGGATATGATGGGTAGTGGCACCATTTCGGGCCCCACTCCGGATTCTTATGGTTCCATGCTAGAACTTTCCTGGCAAGGCACAAAAGAGATCGTACTTAACAATGGTAATACCCGTAAGTTCATTAATGATAATGACACCGTTATCATGAGAGGACATTGCAGCAGGAACGGTATTCGCATCGGATTTGGGGAGGTTTCCACCAAATTATTGCCAGCCATAGACCTCAGTAAAAAATAGAAAAGAGGAATTTACTTCCTGTATTTCATCGATAGTATACGATATATTGACCTTTTTCGTTATGATTTTGGATTATTTTGGCATGGCTCTTGGTTATGCCCAACCAAACCATAAATCAAATCGTCATGAAAAAAGCATTACTTTATCTTTCAGTTATTGTTTTTTTGATTGCCTGTGGAGGTGTTAAAAAAACGCAGGAAGCTATCAATACCGGTAACTATCAACAAGCTATTAACAGCGCGCTGCGCAATCTTGCAGAAAACAAGGACAAAAAAAGCAATCAGGCGTATGTGCTGATGCTGGAAGAGGCCTTTAGCAAGAATATGGAACGTGAACTTCAGAATATCTCTTACCTGGAGAAAGATGGAAATCCGGCAAATCTTGAAGCTATTTACAAGGGATATTCCCAGTTAAAGAATATTCAGCAACGCATACGGCCTTTATTGCCACTGTATGTCAGGGATGAAGGCAGGGATGCGAGATTCAACTTTAAGAATTTTGATGAGGATATCATTGATTCTAAAGACAGATTGTCTGAATACTTATTCGACAATGCCTTGTCTCTATTCAACAATGCGTCTAATAAATTGGATTACAGACGCGCCTATGAAGATTTCAGATATCTGGATGAGATTAATCCCGGATTTGCCAACACCAAGGAACAAATGGAATTGGCTTACCAGAAAGGATTGGATTTTGTAAAGGTGAAGATGATCAACGACACTCAAATGGTGATCCCAAACAGATTGGAAGAAGAACTGTTGAACTTTAACACCTTTGGTTTGGATGACCTGTGGACACAATATCATACGAACCCCTTAAATGAGGTTACCTACGACTATGAAATGCAGGTTGCTTTCAGAAATATCAACATTTCTCCGGAACAAGTAAATGAAAAGCAGTTCATCAAGGAAAAACAAGTGGTAGATGGGTATAGATACCTGGAAGATGAGAATGGCAACTTGGTAAAAGACAGTTTAGGGAATGAAATAAAAGTAGATAATTTCAAAACCGTAACCTGTAACTATTACCAATTTACCCAACAGAAGTTAGCTCAGGTTACCGGAACCGTTAGTTATATCGATTTACAAACCAAACAACAATTGAATACGTATCCGCTATCGAGTGAATTTGTGTTCCAACATATATACGCAAATTACAACGGTGATAAAAGAGCCCTGGATAATAACCTGGTAGCTTTGCTAAACTTAGGGGCGGTGCCCTTTCCTTCGAACGAACAAATGGTATATGATGCGGGAGAAGACCTTAAGGCACGACTCAAAGATATCGTGGTAAGACACCGTTTTAATTAACCTATCCTAATCTTAGAACATATATAAACCCGGAGGCAACACCTCCGGGTTTTATTTTAAAGATATTTCGCTATCGAAACTTCTGTTATGGCGCCGTGAGAAGCATTTCGCACCACTTGCCCATTCTTAATAATCAGCAGCTGTGGCGATTCGTGCCTAATATTGAACCTTTGTGCGATCTGATTGGAAAGCGGCCTGTTGTGTTGTATATGAAGTAAATAGAAATCTGCCTGTTCAGGTTTCAGATCGTATTGCGCTTCTAAAGACCGCAAGACCATGCTACTGATACCACAACTGGTAGAATTTTTAAAGATACATTGTGGCTTCTCGGAAGATTTATCGATTAATTTGTCCAAATCCTCCTCTGAACTAAGTGAACTCCATTGAACTCCCCCTTGCTTTGACTCTGACGACGTTTCGTGTTTCTTGAATAAATCAAATAATCCCATCCTTATATTGTAGTTTAATAGGTACCCTCAAGGGTGTACCTGCCTAATTGTCTGTATTTTAGTCTATGTAACGGCCATTTTGTCTGCTCCAATTAAATGGTAAGATTGTTGACCTATTGATAACAAAAATAGACATAAGAACTAAAAAAACACAGGAATGAATATTAACAATTTCACCATAAAATCACAGGAGGTCATTCAAATGGCTCAACAATTGGCCCAGGAGATGCAGCATCCGCAGATTGAGAATGAACATCTGTTTAAAGCCTTATCGGAAATAGACGAGAATGTTCTTCCTTTCATCTTGAAAAAACTGAATGTAAACCTGCCCATGGTAGAACAAATTCTGACCAAAGAGCTGGAAAGTACTCCAAAAGTAAGTGGAGGAGAACTACAATTC
>NZ_JBATLB010000154.1:0-19480 GCF_049669965.1 Muriicola sp.
TTCCATTCTGGTTAAAGGTAAAATAATACTGTTTTTGATTCGCAATAGTATCTTTTAAGGCCTCCAGGACCTGTTGCCCATCCCTGAAACTTCCCATGATCTGCCATTGGCCATAAATATCCTGCACCGTGCGTTCCTGGCTGCAAACAACCGTAAAAAGCAAACTTGTGAAACCAACTATGCTATTTCGAACAATTATATTCAACTTAAATGGTATAATTCAAAACCTGACTACCATTATAACGTTTTAAACAATCTTTTATTTATTAAATATATTCATCAGGCAAGAAATTAAAGAGACCCCCAGCGGGAATTTAAAAAACTACATAGACTGGAAGTGCGAGTAAACCTTGGGCTTTAATGAAGCCGTTGCATTTACAAGGGCTTCTGAAGGCTCTCCGTATAGTTCCGGATAGAAGTCGGATATCGCCAACAATTCGCCCAGTAGAGGCCCTAAGTTTCCTATGTGTGCCAAAATCGCATCAGAATCTACGTAGGTTTCTCTAACCCTGCACTCTGTTTCATCCGAGTTAAAATACCAGTCGTACTGCAAAGTGCCGGGGTCTTTTTCTTTGGTTGAATGCATACAGGCTTTTGCAAGTTGTTTAAATTTTTCCAGCTGGCCGGCATGGATCACGAAACGTGCTGTTAATTGAAGATTTTTCATCAGGTATTAGTAGTTAGTTAGTTTAAAGCCTTCTTTTATTTTTAAATATAACACATATGTTAATTGTAGGCTAGAAGAACTTAGCTCAAGGCACAAAATAGGATGTCCTGATAATCCTTGCGAATCATCAAAACACAAAAAGATGCTGGAATACCCCCCATTAGAAAAGCTTGTACACTGGTGGAGTTATTCCCTTCATTCTTAGATAAATGGCGCATTGACCCCTGTGATGCCCCACATGCTCATTGGCTTTCTGTATCCACCCTAGCCGAGTTACGTTATAGGGCCCCCTTACTACAACCTCATCTAATTTTCCCGGATCCATGTTTTGAATACCTGCAATCGCAAAATCGAAGCTTTCCGCTACTATTCGGCGAACCTCACTTTTTGATTGGAAGGAGGCTTCTTGCTCAATGTTAATGTCCCCGTAAATTGGTGCTTCTCCGGTACCATTGGCAGCCAGCCCGATTGTCCCTTGTGCCCCGTGTAGCATTTGTGCGGCAAAGGTCCGTACACCCTCGGTTGGTTTATAGTTAAACTGGTCCTCTGGCATGGCATCTATATATTCCAATGACATGGCTTTTGATCTTTCAAAGTCGGCCACCAATTGATCGATAGTGGTATTCTGGGCGTAGGTAAGTACCCCTAAAAAGCAACTAAATAACAAGATTAAATTTTTCATATTGCTGTGTTTTTAAATGAAATAATAAGGTACAAAAAACATTGTAATTATCTCATAATCAAGTATAACTAATAATTGGACAACCCAAATGATGTCATGTTTTCATGACATCTAAGCTATTAGCTGTAGGCGGCGGAAGCACGCTGACCCTCCAAAAGACTGTGTGGCCGCTTTCCAATAGGATAATAGAACTCTTTTCAAGACAGATTTAAGAGTGCAGGGTCAAAGCAAATACACTACTAAAAAACCTAAATAGGTGCCCAGAGCGTTCCCTAAGGTGCCAACCAATATTGCCGGGACTATTAATTCCTTGCGGCCAAAGGTCTCTGCCAGGGCTATGGCCGTGGTGCCTCCGCCAATATTCGCCTGACTCACGATGGCGATCATCTCCCAATCACGGTAAAATAGGCCTCCTAATCCAACCACCAATAACCCATGCAATAGCACCGCAATAGAGGTAAATAACAATAGCGTTAGCCCAACTGCTTCGAGCTCAATCACAGACTGAATCTCACAATATGCCCCTATGACGGACAGGAAAAGGTAAATGAGATACAGCCCCAGTCCGTGACTGCCCTTTAAACCTCTGACCAGAGGTGTTTGAGCCAGCAGAATGCCAATAGTAGATAGTGTAATGATGGAAGGGATCTTTGGAAAAACCTCAGAAATCATCTCAGATAAGTAAAAGGCTGTCACTCCCAAAAATAAAAGCCAGGCCAATGAACCAAAATTTAGTGCCTCCTTAACGTCTTCCCCTATGTTTGCCTTCTTGGTAATCACCTTTTTATCGGGGAGGAAATTTCGCAATAAGGCGGGCATGGCCAGGGTTACCATGATCCATAAAGTGGTCACCACATTATCTACGGCAATGGTCCCTGCATAGAGAATCCCCTTTTCCTGAAAATTGTATTCCAGAGCAACCGCATTAAAATTAATGCTGCCGCCGGTATAGGTGCCCGTTAACATCCCCGCTATGATCCGCCCATCTGTTCCTAAAACAGCCTCAGGATCCATCAAATACCAGGCTACCAGGATCCCCAAAGTAGTAGCCAGAGAACCAATCAGGAAGAGAATGATCATAGGGGCTCCTGCTTTTTTAATGGATTGAAGGTTTACCCCCAATAGCAAATAAAAAATGGAAATAGGAGCTATATAGGTAAAAATACCATCGTATAAGGCGATAGCATTAGAAGCAGAAGGAATGAGTCCGGTATTGGCCAGAATAGCAGTAAAAAGAATTACCAAGAGGGCCGGTCCTACTTTTTTACCCAAGTTGGTTTTACCGGCATATATGGAGGCCAGCACCATCAGACATAGGACCCCAAGAACGTAAACCGGATTTTCAGTGAAGTGCATTAATTGGCAATAATCTAGTCAATAAATTTTAATTTATCCGGTAACCCCATCGCCATCTATGTCTTGCTTTAAGTGACTTTCAAGGGCTACCAGCGTTTTTTTGAGTAGTGTCCTGGTTTTTTCCAGTTCTGCTTCTAGACGCGCTACGCGGTCTTCCATGCTGTCTGCCTGTTTCTGCTGTTTTTCAAGTTCATCTTGCTGTAATAAATCCCAAAATATTCCCATTGTATTTAAATTTAAAGTTAGTTAGTCCTTGTTTGAATCATGGTCATTTTTATTTTTTTTCATTTTGAGATAACGAGATACCAGCCGCATCCCCAAACGGGCAAAAAGTATCACAGCGATCACCATTACAATGTCTAGTCCGCTCATAAATTAAAATTTATCAGGTGTCTTTTTCCGCTAGTACGCTTTAAAAAAGAGCAATACAATTACAGGGTTATATTAAAACATCTACCATGATTACTAGTACCCTTGTAAGATATCAAATAAATTATCGGGGGAAGCAAAATATACTTACAAATAACATTCTTGGAAACCCGCTTACGTAGAATTATAGACCAACGGGGAGGGAGGAGGTAAACCAAGTTCTTTGAGAAGCTCCAGATAGCGAGGATCTTTTTTTACTTTGGGATTAGGCATTATAACACGTATCCAGGGATAAAAAGCGTGTCCTTTTGCAGATTGAAGCCATTCAAAGCCTTTATCCAGATCATCTGCATTAAAATATAAATAGGCCAGACATAACGAATAAAAAGGTGTTTCTTCCATTGCTTCTAATTCATGGATGATCTTCATTCCCTCTTCAAATCTGCCTGTTTTAAACAAAGCCATGCCATAACCATAATATCGCCATCCCGGATTTATTTTGGCCGCTTGCGCTAATATTTCGAGTCCCTCTTCTGTTCTGCCCGTATCGATGTATATACTACCTTTTATATACATACTTAAGGCATTATCGTGTTGCATTCCAGAAGCTTTTTCAGCTTCAATCAAACCTTTATCATAGGCACCTGCCATCCGGTATAACCCTCCCAACCAAGCTGTATGTAAAGATATAAAGGGATCTAATTCCTGGGCAAGCTTATGTTCTAGAATGGCTTCATCCATTCTGCCAAATAATGCCAGATACCAGGCGCGATGATAATGATTATAGGCCATGTTAGGATTTATTTCATTCGCCTTTTCAAAAGCGTATTCCGCGAGGTCCCAGTCCCACCCAAAATAGGTGTGATAGTGCGATAATGCCGCCCAACCCTCTGCATTAGAAGAATCTAGTTGAATAGCTCTTTTTGCCGCGGCCAGGGCTTTTGGGAAAACATCTGGCGGGGGCGTTAAACTATGCCCTAGGGTAACATAGCCTTCTGCTAATCCGGCATAGGCATACGGATCTGCCGCATTTTGATCTACCGCTTCTTCCAGATACACAATGCCACGTTGCCAATCCGCTACTGTAGATTTATTCAGGTAATATTTTCCTTTTAAATACAATTCGTATGTTTCAGGCTTTACAGAGGTAATCCCAGCCTTTTGTAATAACTGAACGTCTTTATTTTTAATGTCAAATTCATTGGTTACCTCCATGGCAATGCTGGTCCAAAGTTGCCTAACCATGGAAATATCTGAAGTATACTCTTTCTCCCATATTACATTTCCGGTAATAGTCTTGGAGATCTTAAGTACTACAGATATACTATTGCTATTTCGTTGAATAGTGCCGTATATAAAATAATCAATGTACGACAGTTCATTAGCGATTATTGGGTCTGCAGGGCTAAAACCTGCCTGAAGGTAGCGGGTAGATGCCATACTGAGCACCTTTACATCTCCAACTTTTGATAATGCATTGATGAGTGTTTCCGTCATCCCTTCACTGAAGTAACTATCCTCTTTATTTTCATCCAATTGTTCGAAAGGAATAACCGCTATTCGTTTTTCTCCTTGGGTCTGAGGTTGGTTCCATTGCCAACCAGCCCAAAAACTTGCAATAAGAAGCAGTAAGATCGCTATGACAATTGATGATGCAATAACACTGTTCAGTCGTTTGCTATTTCTTCGATAGGTATCAATATTGGTGAGTGTAGCATCTGTTTTTTGAAAACCATTCGGTGTGAGGTCATAGATCCATGAAAATACCGCCCAGAAAAAGAATCCGATTCCCAGCACCACGAGCAATACTTTCATGGCATACTCAGGGGCATTAAATGCCGGGAGAAGAATGGAAGCAATTTGAATAACGACCCAGGCAACGGCCAAGTAGGCCAACAGTGCCTTAAAAACATTGCGGCGTTGCAACTCAGCAAGAATTTCTCGAAACTTCATTGTAATGTCTTAAAACAAAGTGTCGATCTATAGCGCTAACACTGAAGATGATAGAAGCACTATAAAGCACTTTAAAGTACTAAATATTAATGAGATTGCCTAGATATTCTTGGTATATTAGAAGGAGTCCTCAAGTTGTTACTCCTTCACATTGATCAGCACCGCTTCACAACGGGAAAGGTCGGAGTTGAGGATAATATTTTCTGAGTTTCCTCCGTCAATAATCTCGATTGATACGGTGTTGGGAGGAAACCTGCCCAGATTATGGGCATAGAGAAATAGGTCGTTCGGTTTAGAAGGATCCAGATTTAATTCGAATCCCTTTTTTTGATAGGCAAGAGTGTACTGAGAAACGATTGCAATACCATTGAGGTAAATAGAAACAATATCACCATCCTGGCGTCCATGATCCCATAAATTGATCCGAATAATTTTACTGTTTACCTCCAGCTCTTTTACATAGGTAATAGTACGTCCGTCAAAATCGGTTCTTTTTTCAACTTCTTCGGGTTCCGATGCTACAATTACTTCTTCAAGTAAAGGCTCAGAACTTTCTACAAGGGGCGCCTGGGCTTGCTCCACTTCTTCTGCCACTTCTTCTTGTTCTTCTTCAATTTCCACAATTACTTCCTCCACAGGTTCTGCAATTTCCTCTTTTGGAGATTTTGGAGAGACAAGCTCCGTAGGTGTTGGTTCATCAACAACAGGCTTATTCTCTTCTTCAGCCACAACAACCAAAGGTGGAGGAGTGGCCTCCTGGGCTCTTTTATTGATGGTAAAATAAGGTGTAGCAAACTTGGCCGTGTAAAACCTATCGCTAGGGAAGAGCTCAATCCCCATAATCCTGTAATTACTCCCATTGGGTAGTGTTTTATTGAGCTTGATACCGCCAACCTTTTGTGTATTCTTGTAGGTGCCAAGTTCCTGGATCACCGTATTGTCTTTTAGCAAATAGAACCTGATCGTTTTTTCATCAGGTAAATTTTTTGAATCCCATTCAATAGTACCCTCATCAGGAATGGTCCATACACTTCCACTGGTAGGGTAGGTAATTTCGAGGGCAGATCGCCAATGCTTACGTTCCCTAAGCTGTACCTCATTGAGTTCCGTAATGGTTTGGGTAAAATTAGTGTAGGGTTTAACCATTGCTAATCCGGAAACCACTTCTTCCAAAAGAGTATAGAATGCTTTGATCTCTTCTAAGGCACTGGCTATGGGGATCTCCTCCGAATACTGTTTTCGAATATTCTTAAAACGATCTGCTATCCGTTTGTTTGTTTTTTTATCGATTATCGCATTGTCTGCCTTACTGCTTTCATCTAATAATTTCTTTGCTGTTTTGATCTTTAAATATCCAAAACGGTTATTTAAAAAGGCAATGGCATCTTCATAGTTTACGGGGGTATCGGCCTTTAGGTTTAATGCTACTTTATTGGCTATGTCGTATTCCGAAAGAGCATGCTGTAGGGTTACTTCGGCTAATTTTCTGCTGGTCTGTTGTGGTGAATTTGTCGCGAGGTTTAACAGGTCTAGCAATTGTTCTACCGGGATACTATTTACACCTTCTCCGTAGACTCCTTGCATGTATTCCACACCTAGCCAGGGTGATTGCAGCAAAAGATAGTTTTTTTCGATAGTACTCAGAACTCTATTTTCCCCAACCGTATTCATAATTGATTCGTATTCTGTTTGAGTCCAGGGAAGTGGATCATCTGAAATTATCTTTTTGGCAACAATAATCGGGTCATCTGCAGAAATGAGGGGGCTGTGGGCTTTTAGAGGTAGCGTTAGCATTCCTAAACCCAATGTCAGAAAAAGTAGAATAAAGGTCTTTTTCATGTCTATTTTAAGCAGAAAGATAGTTTAAAGATTACCTATGGTATAAAACTATCACTTCTGAAAAAAATTGTAATAATAGTAAGGAATTTGTTATCAGGAAGTTATGAACGAAAGAATATTCCTACAGAACATACCTTCTACAATATTTCATTTTCTATTTCCTTGCTGAATATGCTGCGTTAGCTTAAAATATACAGCTCTGAAAAAAATATTTCAACTGAATTTAGTTGTACCTTAAGTTTCTAATAACCAAACCAACACATTATGAAAAAAGTAATTTTAGGAGCCTTAGGGCTCATGTTTTGCCTGAGTTCTTTTGGTCAGGTATCGTATTTGCAGTTCCGGGTAGTACCAAATGATCGGGAAGGAGAATTTGTTCAGAAGGAAACCATGTATTGGGCAAAAGTAGCCGAAGCGGCTATAAAAAAGGGCCAGATGACCGGATGGTCATTGTGGCGTAAAGTAGGGGTCACAGAAGTAGGGGCTCCAAACTATGTTTTTGTCAATAACTATGAAAGTTTTGACAAAATTAACATGAGTAACATTTGGTCTGAGGAAAACTTGAAGACCATGGGAGTTTCCGGCGACATGGTGGAAACTAATTCTTTTGCACCTGTAGCTTTTGACTATTGGTGTCAAATGGAGGACTCAGCCGGGGGTGACTATAAATTTGCGATCGTGAATTATGCTAAGCCAACGAGTATTGATGGCTTTATACAGGAGAACAAAACCCTTTGGAAGCCTTTACACGAAAAGAATATGCAAGCGGGGAGTAATAAAATGACTTCCTGGGGAATGTTATCCGTAGTGTCTCCTCAAGGCAATCAGGCAAGATTCTCTGTTTTAACCTGGGATGGTTTCAATTCCATGGCCGATGCGATGAACTATGCGCGCAATACATCTAATGGGGAAGTGAATGCCGATTGGCAAAAAGTGTTGTCTGAGACCAAAATGGGTGAGATTTTACCCAATGGCTTCGAATATTCAATTCTATACGAATTGGTAATGAGGCTTCCAGCGAAGTAATATAACAATAGTCAAATTGAATTAAAACCCGATATTTTCGGGTTTTTTTTGCTTCTCAGCAACATTTCATTGAAGAAAAATAAGCACGTAGATCGCCCAAACGAAGCAGAATGTAAAAAAGGCATATACCAAATAGGTGGTGGCGGTTCTTTTATTCATAAGTTTTGGAACGGACACCAAGAAAAGAAATTCCTGTAAAGTGATGAATTCTATACTTTAAAAGGTACTGTTCCTTCGATATAATGCTAAATTATCGACGAATGAACTGCATAAGTGGGCGAACAAGAGGTACATTAAGTAAGATCCTGGGTCTCTGTGGACCTTAGTTTGATAGAATTAATACAGTTAACGATCCATTTTAAAACTATCTAATTTGATGTCATCTAAACCGTAATCGTCAAATGGATATTCTAATTGATCCTGTATATTGTATAGAGAAATAAGAATGAATTCTGTAAGGATCACCACAAAATAGGTTACATAAATCGGATTGCTTGCTCCCATGTCATTAATAATTGTAGGGGCATAAATTAATGGGAATATGTATATGAAAATCTTACAGTATGCTTTCAAAGTAATAGGCGTGCGGTGGGTATTGATGGCGTGCAGGTTTTCCAATGATTCGTGAAGGTCATTCATAAACCTAAAGATTCTATCCTTTAAACGCCCAGACATTACTTCCCCCTTGGCAATCACAAACATTTGTACCTTGTTAATCACCGGATCCAGAGACTCTGTAGATTCCATGTTGTTCTTTAGATGCTCCATGGAAGTATGACTTATCTCCAACAGAATGTCTGAGATCTCCTTTTTTTCTTCCACTGAAAGGCTGTTGGAAGAATTCGCAAAATAGTACATGGTTTTAAGCGCACTCCGAAACTGACTAAGGTGTTCGAGCGCTTTTTCTCTCCGTCTGAAAGACCCCCTAATGGTAAATACCAACGGAAAGACAATGGCAATACTTAAAAGTGTGAGATCTATATGGAATTTAATGTCGTATTGAAAACAAATGATGATGGTGAGCACAGAGATGAACAGCGCTACAAGGGTCCTAAGATTTATTATGGACAGGTATAGTTTAATAATGAGAAATTTAGTACATTAAGTTGCTAAAGCTAACTACAAACTCGTGAAAAACCAAACATTCTTCAGAATCCTTTTTGTGTTCTGTATAAGCTCCGGATTGCTTTGTGCACAACAAGAAGAAGTACCCAAAGAACCGGGTAAAACTACCATTTTATTTCAGGAACAATCCATTTTGCCTATTAAACTTTCTTTTTCAAACAAAGAGATGAAAAAGGAAACTAATGATAGTACGTACTTACTGTCAAAACTGTATTACAAGAATGCCGAACAATGGGATTCCATAGATGTAAAGATCCGTGCGCGTGGTAATTACAGGCGAGCGAATTGTTATTTTCCACCCCTGAAAGTCAAGATCAAAAAGGCGGTGGCCAAAGCGACCATTTTTAAAGGAAATAAAGAATTAAAATTGGTAATGCCCTGTGTGCAGGCTAGTAATACCCAGGACAATGTGGTTAAGGAATATATGGCCTATAAGATCTATGAAGTGATCTCTCCTTATCATTTTAAGACAAGGATGGCAGATATTGAATTTATAGAGTTGAGGGGTAAGAAGAGCAAAGTTCATACTATTAAGGGATTTTTAATTGAAGATATAGATAAGGTAGCCATGCGCCAGAACGCTAAGAAAATGAAACGTACAGTGCATCCTCTGGAACAAGACGATGTAACGGCTGCACAGAATGATTTTTTTCAATTCATGATTGGGAATACGGATTTTTCTACGGCCTATCAGCATAATCAAAAATTGATATTTACAGCAGATTACAAAACGGTACCCTTGCCATACGACTTTGATATGTCTGGTCTCGTAGATGCCAGTTACGCGGTTGTTTCTCAGGTACAGGGGGAAGTCTTGAACATTGAAAGTGTAACAGACAGGATGTTCAGGGGATTTGCGAGAGATGAGGCTGTCTACCAGGCGGTGCGAAAAGACTACCTGGATAAGAAAGACCAGGTCTTTGATGTAATCGATGGACTAAAACCCCAATTTGATAATGAAAAGGAATTTGAGATCGCAAGAAATTTTATAGCCGACTTTTTTAAGGTCTTGAGTGATGATTCAAAATTTACGAATGAAATAGTCCGAAAGGCTCGTACTAAGTAATTAGTACAGTACCCCTTTTACAAGTATTCTATATTATTATCCATGAATAAATTTTACTTTTAAAGTATTGGCCTGATTATGTTCCAGACATTTTGAGCAACAATACGTTGACCCTCTTCAGTGGGATGGATGCCATCTGCCTGATTTAGTTCGGGGATCCCTGCAACATTTTCCAGTAAAAATGGAATTAAATAGGCCTCATTCTCTGCTGCCAGTTCCGGAAAGATCCGTCTGAATTCACTCGTATAATCCTGTCCCATATTTGGAGGGATCTGCATTCCTGCAAGTACGATCTTGGTTTCCGGGTTTTTTACTTTTACAGCGTTTATAATTGCCTGCAGATTTTTACGCGTTTCTGAAAGTGGAATGCCCCGCAGTCCGTCATTGGCACCTAACTCCAGCACAAAGATATCTACCTCCTGATTCATCAACCAGTCGATTCTATTTTCACCACTTGCAGTGGTTTCCCCGCTTAAACCGGCATTGATCACCCTGAAAGGCAGCGAAAGGGAGTCAATTTTTTCCTGTATGATCCCTGGAAATGCCTTATCTGGTTCCAGACCCATCCCAGCGGTTAAGCTGTTACCAAAAAATAGAATGGTTTTTACGTTGGTAGATTCCTTGGCAGTATCTTCCTCAAGATTGGATTTTTCTATGTCTGATTTTATCTTATTGGGAGAATCGCCACAAGAAATGCCCAGCATTAAGGGCAACAGATAACAAAACTTTAACACGGTTCGAATGGAAGATGGGATCATATTCAAAATCATTTTTATAATTTTCCGCCCTTGTACCAAAATGCTACAAACTCAACGGAATGGCAAAGATATTAAACGTTAGCAAGCTCAAGAAATCATATTCTAGCGGATCCGGATCACTTACCGTGCTGGATGACATTTCCTTTTCGGTAGAGGAAGGCGAAACTTTTTCCATTGTAGGGCCCTCAGGCAGTGGTAAAACCACCTTATTGGGATTAGCGGCAGGTCTGGACAGGCCAGATTCTGGTACTATAGAACTTTGCGGAGTTGAGATAAATACCTTGAATGAAGATGAACGTGCGTTGCTACGGAATAGAAAGATAGGATTTATATTTCAGGATTTTCAATTGTTGCCAACTCTTACCGCACAAGAGAATGTGGCAGTACCTCTTGAGTTGCAAGGGGCAAAAAATGCTGCCGAAAAGGCGGCAACACTTTTAGAAAAGGTTGGACTTGCCAATAGATTTCATCATTATCCCTCTCAATTATCAGGCGGGGAACAACAAAGGGTGGCTCTGGCAAGAGCTTTTTCTAATACCCCGGCAATTCTTTTTGCCGATGAACCTACCGGCGAATTAGATGAAGCAACGGGACAAAAGATCATTCAACTCCTTTTCGACCTTAATAAAGAGGCAGGGACCACGCTGATAATCATAACACACGATATGGAACTGGCCAGAAAAACGCAACGTATACTGCGTCTTAAGGGAGGCAAAATCAGTCTGGATCAAGAGACCCTTACCAAATGAACCAGTCCAAAACTTACTTAAAAAGAGCTGGCTTGGGTTGGTTGTTTAAAATGGCCTGGCGCGATCTGCGTTCTAACGTTGGGAAGCTGTTCCTATTTATGTCATCTATTATTATAGGTATTGCAGCGGTGGTGGCAATCCAATCTTTTGGGAACAATCTCACGGATAGTATTGCTTCCCAATCTAAGGCCTTGATGGGCGCCGACTATATCATAGACAGCAGCAAACCTGCGAATGAAAAAGTTGCAGCGATCATAGATTCCTTGGGAGGAGCCAATAGCAGGGAAATAAATTTTGCCTCTATGGTAGCTTTCCCAAAGAAGGACGTTTCCAAGTTGGTACAGGTCCTTGGCGTGGAAGGTGGCTTTCCATTTTATGGTGACTTTGAGACCACTCCTGTCTCGGCGGCAAGAGAATATCAAAATAATAATAGTGCCCTGGTAGATGCCACGGTAATGTTACAATACAACTTAAAACCAGGCGATAGCATTAAAGTAGGGACCATAACCCTGCCAATTGCAGGTTCGTTAACTTCTGTTCCCGGTAGATCGGCATTGTCCAGTAGCGTAGCTCCGGCGGTCTATATCCCTTACGGTCAAATAGAGGCCACTGGCCTCCTTCAAAAAGGCAGCAGGGTTGAATACAAATACTATTTTGTGGCAACACAGGGGCAGGATCTGGATGCTTTGTACGAAGCCATAGACCAGCGTTTGGATGCAGAAGGTGCCGATATGGACACCCACATGGATGAGAGCAGGCGTCTGGGGCGCAGATATAATAACTTTGGTAAATTTCTCAATATTGTAGCTTTTATTGCTTTGTTGCTGGGGTGTATAGGAATTGCGAGTGCCGTTCATGTCTATATAAGAGGGAAATTAAGATCTATTGCGGTCCTAAAGTGTATGGGTGCCTCCAGGAGTCAGACCTTTAAGATATTTCTCCTGCAGATCGCCGGAATAGGGGGCCTTGGCGGACTCTTAGGAACCCTTCTGGGAGTTGCCTTACAATTGGCCGCACCCAGTCTTTTACAAGAATATCTTCCGGTAGACGTGGCGGTTACTATTTCCTATCCGGCCATTTTTCTGGGTCTGTCTTTGGGAATTTTAATGTCGGTTGCCTTTGCCCTCCTTCCATTGCTCGAAACCTGGTATGTTTCTCCCTTGTCGGTTTTGCGAGTTCAAGAAGAAATAGACCAAAGAACTGGCAAGGCCAGAATTCTTGTCCTTGGCCTTATCTTCCTTTTTTTATTCGTTTTTGCCCTGCGTATTCTTGATAATTGGCGCTATGCACTCTTTTTTATCCTGGGATTGTTGGTGACATTTGCCCTCCTTTTTGGTGTTGCTAAGTTGCTGATGTGGGCCATTAAGAAATACTTTCCTGCCAAATGGAGTTTTAGTTCCAGACAAAGCCTGTTGAATCTTTTCAGGCCTCAAAATCAGACAGCTACCTTATTATTGTCTATTGGTGTTGGCGCTTTCCTTATCAGCACCCTCTATTTTTCAAAAGACATATTGCTCAGTAAAGTAGCACTTGGAAATAACGAAAACAGTCCTAATATCATTTTGTTGGATGTACAGTCTGAGCAGGTAAACGATGTAATGAATACCATTTTGCCCAATAATATTCCTGTCTTAGACAATATTCCTATAGTTACTATGCGGGTACAGGAAATCAATGGGCGGTCTGTGAATGAAATCAGAAATGACACCACCTCAAATATTGGACGGTGGGTCCTAAATCATGAGTTTCGGGTTACTTATCGCGACAGCTTGATCCCAACAGAAAAAATAATTGAAGGAAACTGGGTTGCGAAGGCCGATCCAACCACCATAGTGCCAATATCGGTCGCAGAGAATTTTGCCTATGATGCAAAGGTTGTGGTAGGAGATAAGGTAACTTTTAACGTACAGGGAGTATTAATCCGAACTCAAATTGGAAGTATAAGGGAAGTAGACTGGGGCAGGGTCCAATTAAATTTCTCAGTCCTATTCCCGAGTGGTATTTTAGAGGATGCACCAAAATTTCACGTGATAACCACCCGTACGCCAAGCAATGAAGCGTCCGCAGAATTACAACGACAATTAGTGGCTAACTTTCCAAATATTTCCATCATCGACCTTAGGCAAATACTGGTATTGTTGGAAGGGATCCTGGAAAAAATTGGTTTAGTGATCAATTTTATGGCCTTATTAAGTATCCTTACCGGCATCATCGTATTAATTGGGGCCGTGAGGACAAGCAAATATCAACGAATTAAGGAAAGCGTTTTACTGCGCACACTCGGGGCACAAAATGCTCAATTATTGAAAATTTCGTTGTATGAATATGCTTTTTTAGGCGTGCTGGGGAGCCTGACCGGAATTTTGTTATCGTTGGTCGGGAGCTTTTTGCTTGCACAATTTGTTTTTGAAGAGACCTTTGTGCCCTCCTTGGAACCATTTTATATTCTGCTTCCCGTACTTACGCTTTTGGTTGTGGGAATAGGTCTATTAAATAGCCGGAGTGTGCTTCGTAGTCCTCCTCTGGAGATTTTACGCGCAACAAGTCGTTAAACTGTATTTGCCAATTCTAGGACATGACTTTTTCCAGGGCAGCGCTAAACACTCTCATCTCTTCCATGGTACCGGTGCTTATGCGCGCCCAGTTCATCATTGGAGGAAAAGGCCTTCCAATAAGGACATTTTCGCGCTCCATGGAACTGATAATGTCTCGAATAGGTCTTCCGGTCTTAAAGAACACAAAATTGGTATGTGATGGAATATACGATAAGCCCAGGCCATCCAGGGTTTTATAGACATGCTGTTTAGCTTCCGTATTTTTCTGTAAACTAAACTTGTAGAATTCATCATCTCGCAATGCCTCACGAGCTGCTTCAATGGCTAAAACATTCGTGTTGGCCATCACGGCTTTTTTCAAACGGGTTGCAATATCGGGCCTTGCAATCAGATACCCAATTCGCATTCCTGCCAATCCAAATACCTTGGAAAAAGTCTTAGAAACGATCACATTACGATCTTCTTTCACCAGTTCAACCATGGAGGGATAATCTGGCTCAGTAATAAAGTCGTAATAAGCCTCATCACTAAAAATAACGGCTTTGTTATCGTTAGAGGTGCAAAAGTCGCGCAACACATCCTTGTTAAGTAAGGTTCCTGTAGGGTTGTTGGGATTGCATAGAAAGATCAACCGGGTTTTACTGGTTATCCTTTTGCTCATAGCATCCAGGTCGTGCTCCATTTTTTCGTTCAGCGGTACCCTATGTACATGTGCCCCAAAATTTTCTGCATAAGACAACATCGCCTGAAAGGTGGGGTCTGCGGCAATGATCTCGCCGCCTTCAAGGCCATAGACCAGTCCGCTTGCCTTTAGCCCTTCTGTAGAGCCCCCCGTAACCACCACACAATCTTTTGACACCCCTTCTTTTTCAGCAATTTCTGCTACGAGCTTTGTCAAATACTGAAATGGATATCTGCAGGCAATATCAAAACTATTACTTATGACAGATCGGACATTTTTAGAAGGTCCAAACGGATTTTCATTTGAATTGAGTTTTACAGGACCATCGAGCGCTAATGCCCTGGGCGCATATTCCATCGCCATGGTTCCCAAACCTCCCATGAGGGTAAAACCCCCTGTTAAGCCCATGGTTTTTAGCCACTGTCTTCTGTCTATGTTTTTCATATGTTGAAATTTGATAGAAGAAGATACAAATATTCTGCAAAGAGGTTGTAAAGCGTTGCAAAATTTTTAAAATATTTAAAATGGAGATAGAGGGTACTAGCTACAACCTTTGGCCAGCCATAAAAGATAAAATAGAATTTAGGGAGATGTTTGCGCTAAGGAAAAAAGCTGCTAGATTAATAGAGAGTGTTGGATATAAAAATGGCAATTATCAGAAGGACCATAGCAGCATTAACGATAAATGCGATGATCTTTCTCTCATCTAAGGGTTCGTTTCGGCCTTTGTATAAAATAACACTACCCGCTATTCCAAGTAAACCCGAAAGAACTACCGGAAAACCGAACAGATATCTGGAAAGTACAGGATTGGTGTTGATCAATACGGCGAGAGCGGCAATGGTCAACAGGCATAGTATAAGCTTGCTCACATTATAAGACTGTACTGTGTATTTGCTTTCTTGCTCCATAGATTTCATTTTATAATGCCCCTCTATTTCTAAATAACTTTGATATTCACTTTTAAACCTTCAATGATCCCTACGATACTCTGTACGGTCTCACTCAGATAGTGCTTAATTACTACATGCGGAATACGGATAGTTGTAAACCCATTCTTGAAAGAGTGCATGGTCTCTTCAAGATTGTTCATGGCTTGTTCATGGGTTATCATTTGATATTCGGTATCTATCTCGATGTTGAGTTTTACCCGGGAAATAGCAATATCTACAGATTTTTTACCATCCCACCACTCCAGCATAGGATAAACCCCAATTTCTTTTAAGGCGTAATACAAACGTATAGCGGCTAAGGGAGTTTCATTAGATCTGATAAGTTTATCGATACGGGTTTTATGCTTATGGCATAATTCAACTCCATAGATTTCCATGGAAATTTTGTGATCGACATAGCTGAGTTCTTTGTTACATTCTAAACAGGTCATGCAAATAGGTCAAAAATGATTTGGGTCTATAATAACCTTTAGAATTTGCTAATATTTTACAACATCGATGAACGACCCCCGCTTTTTAGACGAACTGCATTTTTTTAGACGAACGACACTTTTTTTAACATTTACTTTATTAATTCTGACCAGTAAGGAGATGAAATTTTCGCTAAAGATTTTATTTTAATGTACTTTCCAAATCAAATTAGCATAGAAAGTGTTTAAAAAAATTGGTCCAGGTGTTTTAGTTGCAGCGGCATTTATTGGCCCGGGCACTATTACTACCTGTACATTGGCGGGAGTCGACTTTGGATTTGCGCTTCTTTGGGCAATGTTGTTATCTGTGCTAACGACCATTATTTTTCAGGAAATGGCGGCCAGAATAGGAATCATTACACAGCAAGGATTGGCAGCAAGTTTCAGAAATGAATTAAAAAGGCCATGGTTGCGAAACCTGATGATTTTAATAGTTCTCTCGGCCATAGTGCTGGGCAATGCGGCTTATGAAGCAGGTAATATTGGTGGAGCTGTCCTGGGAATAGAGGCTCTTCTGGGCACCCCTCCCAAGTTTTGGTACGCTTGGGTAATTGGAGCTTGCGCGTTTTCGTTATTGTATGTAGGATCCTATAAGGTACTGGAGAAGATCTTTATTTCTCTTGTGATATTAATGAGTATTTCATTTGTCCTGGCTGCCGTACTTACCAAACCAGCTTTGGGAGATATTCTCTCCGGATTATTCATTCCTTCACTGCCAGATGACAGTTTATTTACCATTGTTGCTTTGATCGGAACTACAGTAGTTCCTTACAATCTTTTCTTACATGCCTCTTTAGTTCGGGAAAAATGGAAGTCGGTCAGGGATCTGAAAGCTGTCCGCTGGGATACCATCCTTTCTATCAGCTTAGGAGGGATCATCTCCATGGCCATTATTGTTACGGCGAGTGCCAATAGGGAAATAGAAGTGGTAGATGCTCTGGACCTGGCCCGAGGTCTGGAACCGCTCTATGGGCAAACCGCCAGATATTTTATGGGAATTGGATTGTTTGCTGCGGGGATCACCTCGGCTATTACAGCACCATTAGCTGCGGCTTATGTCGCGGCAAGTTGTTTTAACTGGAAGAAAGGCCTGAGATCATACAAGTTTAGATTGGTATGGGGCTTTATACTCTTGGTGGGGGTAGTCTCCCAATCGTTTCAAATACGCCCCATTGAAATTATTAAATTTGCTCAGGTAGCCAACGGCTTGCTACTACCTGTAATATGTGTCTTCATACTATGGGTGGTCAATAAATCATCTCTTATGGGTATAAACAGAAATAAGAAATGGCAAAATATTGTTGGAATATTATTATTGCTATTGATCATAATGCTGGGAGTTAAAAGTATCTGGTCTGTAATTGGAAGTCTATGAAGCAGTCTTGGGCAATAGATATTAATTGTGATGTAGGAGAGGGAATTGGCAATGAAGCGCAACTGTTTCCGCATATCTCCTCTTGTAATTTGGCCTGTGGCGGACATGCAGGAGATGTTTCCACGATGAAGTCGGTCATCTTACTGGCCAAAGAGCATCACATAAAAGTGGGAGCTCATCCATCCTATCCGGACAGAGAACATTTTGGAAGAAAAAGCATGGTGCTACCTCCGGATGAGTTTACAAAAAGTATTAGAACACAATTAGGCCTTTTGAATAGGCTTTTAAAAGAAGAAGGAGTAAGCATGCATCATATTAAGGCTCATGGTGCCCTGTACAATGATCTGGCTAAGGATGAAGATTTAGTAAAAATATACCTTGGCAGTATAGCTCACTATAAGGACACGGTCTGTCTTTATGTTCCATATGGTTCGCAGATAGCATCTGATGCTTTAAAGCTGGGATTTAAGATCATCTATGAGGCCTTTGGCGACAGAAATTATAAAGAGGATCTTTCACTGGTACCTCGGGGCAGGCCCAATGCTATGATTACTGATCCAAAAAAAGTACTTACCCATTTACTTACCATAATAAAATATGGAAAGGTGCAAATCAGAGAAGGACAACAGCTAAATATTGTTGCCAACACTTTTTGTATTCATGGAGATACTGTTAGTGCATATGAAATATTGATGTATCTTTCGGAGGAATTACCAAAGCATCATATTCATTTAGAAAAATGAATTCGTACCCCATAAAATTGAAGCCTTTTGGCGTGCATGCCATTCTTATTGAATGGCCCAATGATATTGAACAAAATATCTTAGAGGACATCCTTATTTTTAAAGACTTCCTGTCATTGCAAAATTTTAAGGAGAAGGAATGGGAGATGGTACCTGCTTATAATTCTCTAACCCTCATCAATATTCATAAAAAAATTGACCATAAGGTCCTTTCCGCCCAGTTAGAGGAATTGTACAAGGAAAGAAAGGAAAGGGCTAAAAAGCCATCACATCTGTGGAGGCTTCCGGTCTGTTATGATGCAGAGTTTGGGATAGATCTTGGGGAAGTGTCTTCACATACCGGTAAATCCGTTGAACAGATCATTACCCTTCACACTTCAGCTACCTATCTAGTATATGGCATCGGATTCTTACCTGGTTTTATGTATTTAGGGGGAGTTCCGAAAGCTCTGGAAACGCCACGCAAAGCCACTCCAAGGCTTCATGTAAAAAAAGGGTCTGTTGGGTTGGCGAGAAAACAGACGGGGATATATCCTCAAGACAGTCCGGGAGGATGGAATATTATTGGTAATTGTCCTATTCCCATCTTTGATGCCTCAAAAGAAAATCCGTGTTTTGTGAGTGTAGGGGATTCAATTCAGTTCTATTCCATCACACGAGCACAATTCGATCTTCATGTCATTCAGGCAGAAGTTGGGATCAACCTTTTAAAAAAAGAATCTACAAGTGCTTAAAGTTATTAAAAGCGGATTTTTCACGACCATCCAGGATCAGGGAAGGTTTGGTTTTCGTCAGATAGGCGTGCCCGTTTCAGGGGCTATGGATTTGGCAGCAGCTTCTCTTGCAAACGCTATGTTAGAGAATGATGAACAAGCGGCTGTTTTGGAGATCACCATGACCGGGCCAGTGCTAGAATTTGAAGAAGCAACATGGATAGCAATCGCTGGCGCCAACCTTTCGCCAACCTTAAATGGAGCAGACATTGAAATTCACAGTGTGCACAAGATACATGCCGGGGATAAACTGGCCTTTGGAAAGCATATTGATGGTCTGAGGGGATACCTGGCGATAAAAGATGGCTTTCAAACCCCACTGATATTAAACAGCAGATC
>NZ_JBATLB010000155.1:0-2790 GCF_049669965.1 Muriicola sp.
TGGAAGCCAACTTGGAACCTTTGGAAGTTCAGGTCGAAGGTCTTTGTGAAGTTGGTTTAAACGATATCACCTTAACAGCACCTTTAGGGTTTTCATCCTATTTGTGGTCAACAGGAGAAACTACGAGGAGCATACAAGTTATGGGCGCTCAATATGGGGATACTTTTACCGTAGATCTTACCTCTAACACAGGTTGTGATACTATGGCCACCATTACCTTGGGGCCTGTTGCAAGCGCAACCATCGAACCTATACCAGATCAAGAAATCTGTGAAGGGGGTAGTGCCATCATAGCACCCACGGGCACCAATGTCGGAGACTTCTATTTTCCTGATATCGATGTCGCCGGAAACGTTGCCGTAGTCACTCCAACATCTGATACCACCTATACGGTCATAGCTCGAGACGAAAATGGATGTGTGGGTGAATCAACCACAGTGAACATTACAGTAATACCATCTGACGAACCACCTTTTCCTCGGGCAGATTTTGAAATAACGCCAATTATCTCAGATCAGGCCAATCCTTGTAATACCATACAGTTGAACAACCTATCCGGGTATTGTAAAAGTGACCTGACCTATCTATGGGATTTTGGAGATGGCAACACGAGTACCGAAGAAAATCCAATTCATTCGTTCCCGCTTTCAGAAAACATTGAAACATATTACATATCGTTAACCGTTACCTCTATGGGTGATGGTCTTTCAGATATGGTAACTATCCCATATACGACCTCCACTATTTCCCCAGGATTTTATCCTATTCAAGATTGCGGTATTGTAACCATAACCAACTACAGTAGCATTTGTGGGTCTTCTATGGATAATTATCCTTCGTTCACCTATAGTTGGGATTTTGGGGACGGCAACCCCCCGGTCGTTACCGATAGCACCCAACCCGAATTTCAGTATACCTACAGTGATTCGGGTCTTTATACCATTGTGATGACCATGACGGACAGCGGCAGTGGACTTACTTTTACTGCAGAACGGATGATTAACGTAATAGCCGGATTAAGTGCCGATTTTGAATTTTATCCCGACTGTTACGATGTGCAATTTGTAGACCGATCTAATACCTGTGATCCAATTGTAAGTTACGCATGGGACTTTGGTGATGGAAGTCCAATTAGCAATGAAGAATCACCAATGCACACCTATGCCACCTTAGGGCCGCATAGTGTGACACTTTCGGTTAATGATGGAACTACAACCTTACAACAGACTTATGATGTTCTGTTAACACCTGATACGACTACCCCAGATTTTGATTTCTCCATTGTTTGCAATGAAGTTTCTTTTCAGGACTTTACCGATAGTTGCGATCCTTTGACCTTTGAATGGGATTTTGGTGACGGAAGTCCTTTAAGTACTAATGAAAATCCAATACATAGCTACGAATATGACAATTCTTATGATGTAACGTTAACGGTCAATGATGGTATTCAATATTTTTCCATAACCAAACCGATAGTCATCGTAAGCGAATTCTTCTATGAGCTTCCTGAAGATTTAGAGGCCTGCGCTGATCCTAGTTTTCCAGATTCAGCATCATTTGATTTAATTGCGCAATCAGATTATATTTTACGAAACGTAAGTCCTAATGGTCCTTTTTATCCCTTGGTAAGTTATCATTTAAGTGAATCTGACGCAGCGAATAATACAGCACGTCTTGATTTTGACTATACCAATGTGACTAATCCGCAGACCATTTACACCCGCATTGAAGACAGCCAGGGTTGTTTTCAACTATTTTCATTTTCCTTAAAAGTCAACAGCACTCCAAATGTGAATCAGATTGAAAATATTTTTCTTTGTTATTTAAAGGAAAGTTCCATTGGCTATGATCTTTCGCAATTGAATGCAAGGGCTTTTCAAGGACTCGATGCATCCAGAATAAATTTGAGCTACCATACCGATGAAATTGATGCTATAAATGACACTAATGTCGTCTCCAACATCAATCTTAATGCCGGGGTTGATAACACTGTGTATGTCAGAGCGGAGAATGCAGAAGCCCCAGATTGTTATTCAATTTCTACTTTCATCATTCGAATGGACAATGAAAATACCGATGTAGAAGACCGATGTATGCCCTTTTTCTCGAATACAATGACGCCAAACGATGATGGGGCCAACGATGTATTTTATATAGAAAACATTGAAACTTTTCCGAACAATTACTTGACCATATATAACCGATGGGGCAATATTGTATATGAATCTAGGGGCTACACAAACGATTGGCATGGTACTTATAACGGAAAGCCCTTGCCAGTAGGAACTTACTACTACTACATTCAGTTAAACGATACCGATGATAGGTCACATTCTGGACATATAACCATATTGAGATAGTTTCAATGGCATTGAAATCGAACCTATCCAATTTATCCTGAATCGTTTTAATGATAGTGTCATTATAATACTCATGGGAAGGAGAACGTACCACGATTCTTCCCTGCCCTCGATTATTTTTTATCACCATATGGATACTCAGCGCGTTCTTGATGTCCAATCAAAATCTGGTTCCGTAAAACTTATACAGTCACTTTTTTTTAATCCGGTTTTTATCTTTCTTTAATTTTATTATTTATTGGTCTTTTGATTTCAATTAATGTTACATAGGTTTATACTCTAGTTCTAATAGTCTGATTTTTTCTAAATATTCTGAATCAATGACATTTGGATTGTTTTGGTTTAATATGTTGATGTGAAAGGCACTTTGTGTTTACAAATTTTAGCAGCGTAGCGAATAAGGTTTGTAAAGCAAGAGGGTAACACGCTA
>NZ_JBATLB010000156.1:0-11447 GCF_049669965.1 Muriicola sp.
TTACTGTCCATCCGTCTGCTCCGGGAATAGTGAAAAGGGCATACGTGCCAGCATCAATTTTTTGCCCGCCAATGGTGGCGCCTTTAAAAAAGGTAATCTCCGCAGCCTCGTTGGCACCGGTTCTCCAAACCTTTCCGGCAGGAGCTAATTCTTCCATTGAACGACCTTTGAGTTGAGGTCTGCTGTAAATTACGCGAACGGCTTTATCAGAATTCTTGTAATCTGACGGATAAGAAGCCATGTCCATAGGGCTTTTATCCATCCCGCTAAATTCCTGTGCAAATGAGTTGCTTGTAAAAACCATGGCGCATACCATGAGTGTTAGGGTAAGTACATTTTTCATAAAGTTCGATTTTAAGTTTGTCAAATCTAAGCGCTATCGGCTTTCAATTCTTATAAAGAGTCGTTAAAATTTAGAATTCTTACAGTTTGTGGACTGGATTTAAAAAAAAGAACTAAAAGATTACATATTATAACAGTTAATACTATTTAGCTATCAATAAGAAATCAAAAACAATAAATATGTTTTCTAATTAATATCGATTGATCATCTTTGTCCCTGTTAACTAAAATAGAAACTGAGCATGTGTGGAATTGTGTGTGCCTTTGATGTAAAGGAAAGTACGGAGGTATTAAGGCCCCAGTTGTTGGAAATGGCCAAAAAAGTGCGGCATAGAGGTCCGGACTGGAGTGGGATCTATTCGAATGAGAAAGCGATTTTAGCCCATGAGCGTTTGGCTATCGTGGATCCGGCATCGGGGAAACAACCCTTGATAAGTGAAGATGGGAAATTGATCCTGGCAGCCAATGGTGAGATCTACAACCACCGGGAACTAAGAAAACAATTTAGTGACACCTATCATTTTAAGACCGAATCCGATTGTGAGGTGATCCTTGCTTTGTATCAGAAAAAAGGAGCTGCGTTTCTGGATGAGTTAAACGGAATATTCGGATTTGCTATCTATGATACTGAAAAGGACAGCTATTTTGTGGCCAGAGATCATATGGGGATCATTCCTTTATATATGGGCTGGGATAAGAATGGCACCTTCTATGTGGCGTCTGAACTTAAGGCCCTGGAAGGTACCTGTACTAAAATTGAACTATTCCCTCCGGGGCATTACCTGGAAAGTAAGGATGGAGTTTTAAAACAGTGGTATACGCGAGACTGGATGGAGTATGAGGCGGTAAAAGACAATGAGACAAGTATAGAGGCTATCCGAGATGCCCTGGAGGCAGCGGTACACCGTCAGCTAATGTCGGATGTTCCTTACGGAGTATTACTTTCCGGTGGACTGGATTCATCGGTAACTTCGGCGATCGCCAAAAAATATTCCCAGAAGCGAATAGAATCTGATGATACATCAGAAGCCTGGTGGCCGCAGCTGCACTCATTCTCAGTAGGCCTGGAGGGGTCTCCGGATCTTGCCGCGGCTAAAAAAGTGGCGGCACATATTGGTACGGTGCACCATGAGATAAAATTTACTATTCAGGAAGGGCTCGATGCTATAAAGGATGTGATCTACAACCTGGAAACCTATGATATTACCACGATCAGGGCTTCTACCCCTATGTATTTAATGGCGAGGGTCATTAAATCGATGGGTATAAAAATGGTGCTTTCCGGTGAAGGGGCAGATGAGTTATTTGGAGGATATCTGTATTTCCACAAGGCGCCCAATGCGAAAGAGTTTCATGAAGAAACGGTCCGTAAACTTAAAAAACTGCATATGTACGATTGCCTGCGGGCCAATAAATCCCTGGCGGCATGGGGAATTGAAGGCAGGGTACCATTTCTGGACAAGGAATTCATGGATGTTGCCATGAGGATCAACCCTCAGGATAAGATGATCAACGGGGAGCGGATGGAAAAATGGGTGGTGCGCAAGGCCTTTGAATCCTATTTGCCCGAGAGTGTTGTCTGGAGACAAAAGGAACAGTTTTCGGATGGGGTAGGGTATAGTTGGATAGATACCCTTAAGGAAATGGTTAACCAGGAAGTTAGTGATGAGCAACTAGCCAATGCAAAGTTTCGCTTTCCTATTCAAACACCGGGGTCTAAAGAGGAATTCTATTACCGGTCTATTTTTGAATCGCATTTTCCTTCAGACGCCGCGGCACTTTGTGTCCCACAGGAGGCTTCAGTGGCGTGTAGTACACAAATCGCCTTAGAATGGGATGAGGCATTTAAAAATATGAACGATCCTTCGGGCAGGGCTGTTGCCATGGTGCATACAGATGCCTATGTAAAATAACACCAATTTCAGGATTGATTGGGTTTTTGAATTTGTCAGCAGGAAGCACCCATATGGGTGCTTCTTTACGATTTTGCCTATCTGTTTATATAAAAGACATATAGGTTAGTAAAACTATTACGGTAATTAAAATGGGTCCGAGGACACCTAAAATCAGTCCGCCAAACCTAAAATCCCTTTGTTCCAATTTACCCGTACTGTAAGCGATTGCGTTGGGGGGTGTTGAGATGGGTAAAAACAGCGCCATGGAGGCACAGAATCCTATCACCAAAGGCAGAACAACCGGATTATTAAAAGTAAGCACTATCCCTATGGGTATGAGTACAGTAGCAGTTGCCGTATTGCTCATTATATTGGATAGGATAACGGTGAGAAAAGCAAATAAAAACACCAACACATAAAAGTTTAGCTCAAAACCTTTGATCTTTTCCACATAGAAATCTGCTAATCCTGTTTCTTTGATGGCAAGACCCAAGGCAAGACCACCTGCTACGAGCATCAGCGTATCCCATGGTAGCTTTCGAACATCATCCCCATTGACCACTCCGGACATCGTTAACAGGATTATGGGTATCAAGGAAACCACCGAGGCGGGGATACCGTGCAATTTTTCTGTAAGCCACAGCAACAGAGTTAATCCGAGTACAGCGAGCACTATTCTCTTTTTAATGAGTTCAAACTTAAAGGTTTCCGGATCCGTATTTGGTTCTTCCTTCTCGAAGGTGATGTTCAAACTTTTTGTTCTCGGGATGTATTTTTTGGTCAATAGATACCAAAACAAAACAGTTAAGAGTATGGCCATAGGAAAACCGATCATCATCCACTCCAGAAAACCGATTTTAATACCGTGGCTGTTCAAGGCTTCAACAGCAATGGCATTGGGAGGCGACCCAATTATTGTGCCCATACCCCCAATGGCAGCGGCACCAGCGATCCCTATCAGGATGGCTTTAGACATTGGTGCATTCTTTTCCATGGTATTTAAGAAAGGAAGCACAGATGCTATCATCATGGCCGTAGTTGCAGTATTAGACATCACCATTGAAAAAAGTGCAGTGGTGAGCATGAGTCCCAGAAGTATTTTTTTTGGTGCGGTGCCAAATTTGGTAATGGAAAGCTTAAAAATAGTTTTGTCCAGACTGGTCTTGCTCATGGCCTCCGCAATAAAAAATCCGCCCAACATTAGCCAAATAACACTGCTAGACCAGGAATTGACATAGCCAATATAATGTTGTCTTACGTTATCGGGGTCTATTTCCGAATAGTAGCTATTCATAGAGAAAATAAGAAACCCGAAGATCATTAGTCCAACCGCAAATGGCGGTATGGCCTCTGTAACCCACAGGCTAATCGCTAAGAATAATAGAAATAAAACATAGATCTGAGCCTTGTCCAGTCCTGGTTCGTTAATAAAATAGGTCACTGCAAAAGCAAAAATAAGACTTAGTAAAAAGTATATTATTCTGCTCTGAATGTCTACTACCTTTTGGAAATGAGACATAAATTTTAAGGATACAGCTCTGGAATCGGCCATAATAATGGGTTTGTTATTATTCAAGTGTAAAATTAGACTGGATTGCCTGCATAAAAGCTAACAAATGTCATGGAATTTCAGAAAAACCCGGAATCTATGAAAACCAGCTAGAATTGTTGTTAAATTGTTCATAACTTCAAGACTAAGATATACTCCAATCCCTATATTTCATGGGCTATTGCTTATATTTGTAGGATTACTTTTTACAGGGCTATCCGCAGGGTTATAAGGAAGATAAACCTATCTGATTTTTAATCTTTTAGATGGTTTTTTGTGCGTAGCTGAAGTAGAGGGTATTTCGATCAAAAATATCAACGAGAACAACTTAATTGGTTATATGAGCGAAGATAAAAAGAAGAATAATTATTCGGCTGATAGTATTCAGGCCCTTGAAGGAATTGAGCATGTAAGGATGCGTCCTTCCATGTATATTGGGGATATTGGGGTTAGAGGATTGCACCACCTGGTATATGAGGTAGTAGATAACTCCATCGATGAGGCCATGGGCGGTCATTGTGATACCATTAGTGTGATCATCAATGAGGATAATTCGGTTTCTGTAAAAGACAACGGGCGGGGTATACCCGTGGACCTACACAAAAAAGAGGGTGTTTCTGCGCTTCAGGTAGTAATGACCAAGATCGGTGCCGGGGGAAAATTTGATAAAGATTCCTACAAAGTATCCGGAGGGCTGCACGGGGTAGGTGTTTCTGTGGTAAATGCACTTTCTAATACCCTAAAGGCTACGGTCTACAGGGATGGAAAAGTCTGGGAACAGGAATACGAACGCGGAAAGGCCATGTATCCGGTAAAAAGTGTGGGTACTACCACAGAAAGAGGTACCCTTGTGACTTTTCATCCGGATGTGCAGATCTTTAGTCAAACCATAGAATTCAGTTACGAAACCCTGTCAAACAGGATGCGCGAATTGGCGTACCTTAATAAGGGGATCACCATAACGATCACAGATCGCAGGGAAAAGGACAAAGACGGAGAATTTATTTCTGATGTCTTTCATTCCGAAGAAGGTTTAAAGGAGTTTATAAAATTCCTGGATGGAAACAGAATAGCCCTTATTCAGAATATCATCGCCATGGAAGGTGAAAAGAATGATATTCCTGTAGAAGTGGCCATGGTATACAACACAGGGTATACAGAGAACCTGCATTCGTATGTTAATAATATTAATACGCACGAAGGAGGTACTCACCTTTCCGGCTTCAGAAGGGGATTAACCACTACCCTGAAGAAATACGCCGATGCTTCCGGCATGCTCGATAAATTGAAATTTGAGATTCAGGGAGATGATTTCAGGGAAGGACTTACCGCCATTGTATCTGTAAAAGTTGCTGAACCTCAATTTGAGGGGCAGACAAAAACAAAATTAGCGAACAGGGAGGTATCCTCAGCGGTTAGTCAGGCAGTCTCGGAAATGCTTACCAACTACCTGGAAGAACATCCGGATGATGCAAAGATCATTGTGCAAAAAGTGATCCTGGCAGCTCAGGCAAGGCACGCGGCTACCAAAGCCCGTGAAATGGTACAACGGAAGAATGTGATGAGTGGTGGTGGACTTCCCGGAAAACTCTCTGATTGTTCCGAACAAGATCCATCCTTATGCGAAGTATTCCTGGTAGAGGGAGATTCGGCAGGTGGAACGGCCAAACAAGGAAGGGACAGGAATTTTCAGGCAATTTTGCCATTAAGGGGTAAGATCCTGAATGTGGAGAAGGCCATGCAACACAAGGTCTTTGAAAATGAGGAGATCAAGAACATCTATACCGCCCTGGGGGTTACCATAGGAACAGAGGAAGACAGCAAGGCACTCAACTTAGAAAAATTGCGCTATCACAAAGTGATCATTATGTGTGATGCCGACGTAGATGGCAGCCATATTGAAACCCTGATCCTAACTTTTTTCTTCCGCTATATGCGTGAATTGATAGAAGCTGGCCATGTATATATTGCAACCCCACCCTTATATCTTGTAAAAAAAGGAAGCAAAAAGAGCTATGCATGGAATGATAAAGAACGCGATGCGATTGCCGAAACATTTAAAGGAGGCGTAAGCATTCAGCGTTACAAAGGTTTAGGTGAGATGAATGCGGAGCAATTATGGGACACTACCATGAATCCCGGGTACAGAACACTAAGGCAGGTAACCATAGACAACGCTTCGGAAACGGATAGGATTTTCTCCATGCTTATGGGTGATGAGGTTCCGCCGCGAAGAGAGTTTATTGAGAAAAATGCGGTCTATGCGAACATTGATGCATAAAAAAGGCCATTACACAACAAAAACTCGCACCCCCGGTGCGAGTTTTTTAGTTTTAAGCAAAATTTAAACGATATGAAAAATCTACTTTTTGCTATGATGATGCTTTGTGTCTTCACTATGCAGGCACAATCGAATGCCAATGATCTGTTTGCAGCCGGTGTTGAGGATGCAGAGACCTTTATGAATGACTATCTTGCTCCGGTTTCTGAAGGTGCTATCTACAGCATTTCAGGATCCTGGTTCAATACCGGAGATGCCAAACCTCTAGGGGGGTTCGAAATCTCTATAATTGGAAACATTACCGGTTTTAAGAACAAAGAAGACAAAAAGACCTTTGTTCTGAACACGGCCGATTACCAAAATCTGCAGTTTGTAGATGGCAGTCCTTCAAAAACGGTGTCCTCGGCATTAGGGGATATAGAGGGGGTGAGGGTATTTGTAGAGGCAGAGATTGCGCCCGGAATTACCTCCAGAGAAGAATTTGATCTTCCCTCCGGACTTGCCTCAGAAAATATAAACTTTATTCCTTCCGGTTATTTGCAGGGGAGTGTAGGCCTGATCAAAGGAACTGAGCTAAAAGCCCGTTTCCTTCCAAAGATAAAGACAGATGAGGTATCTATTGGCTTATACGGTATAGGTATACAACACGAATTTACCAAACACCTGCCCGCAGATAAGATCCTACCGGTGGCCATCTCTGGAGTGATCGGATACACGCATATAAATGGAACCTATGATTTTACGGATACTAATATCATTGCAGGTTCTGACCAAAGTATAGATGCCAAGATCAATACCTGGGTATTTCAGGCCGTGGTGTCTACCAAGTTACCTATTATAAATTTCTATGGGAGTTTAGGCTATATGACAGGAAAATCAGAAACGGCCATCTTAGGAACGTATACCGTGCAGTCGGGTCCTTTTCAAAACACTTATGTAGATCCTTTTACCTTAACCAAAGATGCCAGCGGCGTAACCGCAAACATCGGTACCAAACTTAAATTAGGCTTTTTCCGTCTGCATGCAGATTATACTATTGCCGAATTTAACAACCTGTCTTTGGGTCTTAGCTTTGGGTTCAGATAAGAAAAATAACCAAACAACCAATAAAACTAAAAACAGCCTTCCATTGTAAGGCTGTTTTGCAATTATTAGGAAAAAAGCAGGGGAAATATTATTCTCTGTGTGCAAGGATATTACCCTGGGGATCTTCCAGGATCTTACCTTCTTCAGATTGTTTTAAACTTACTCTATCGTTCGGCATATCTGTGCCTGGATAGGAAATGGTATACACTCCGTCAGCTACTGACCAGCTAAAATCTGTCTTTACATCTAGTGTATTGCCACTATAGGAATGAAATCTGCCTAAAAAGACATCATTAAAGATCCATTCTTGTCTGTTGTTCTGTCGTCCTGTCTCTGAGTTGTTACTGATAGCCGTTTTTGCCCAGATACCTATGATAGGATCATTGTTTTCCGGGATTCTGGAACAGTTACTCGCCAGGATAATGGCGATGATGGCCATAAGGGATACTAGCTTTTTCACTACGTAGGTTTTTTAGATTTGGGATCTATGTTAAATTCCTAACGAGCCTATATTCCTATCTATTGCCATTTATCGACAAACGACACTCTAAAATGTGTTTTATTCGATGAACGTCAACAATTCTTTACAGGAATGTTACAAAAATTAGACTGCCTGGGATAATTTCAGTAAAATATTCCATCCACTCTTCCCGGGAATTATGTTAAAAATCCCTATTTTTGAAGCGCCCTAAATACAAGGGATAAACACAAAAAAAGGCCCGTAATTGCTGGTCGATTAAATTCGCCGTTCCGGGTAGTTATATACACTATAAAAAGCAGAAATATGAAAATTACAGTTGTGGGTGCTGGTGCCGTTGGGGCTAGTTGTGCAGAATACATCGCCATTAAGGACTTTGCTTCCGAAGTGGTCTTGTTAGATATTAAAGAAGGGTATGCGGAAGGTAAGGCAATGGATCTCATGCAGACAGCCTCCTTGAATGGATTTGATACAAAGATCACAGGAACCACAGGAGATTATTCTAAAACAGCCAATAGTGATATTGCTGTGATCACTTCAGGGATACCCAGAAAACCGGGTATGACCAGGGAAGAGCTCATCGGGATCAATGCAGGGATCGTAAAAACGGTGGCCACCAGTCTTATAAAACATTCACCAAATGTAATACTCATAGTAGTGAGCAATCCTATGGATACCATGACCTATCTGGTCCACAAGATCACCGGCTTGCCTAAAAACCGTATCATCGGGATGGGAGGTGCATTAGACAGTGCCCGATTTAAATACCGATTGGCAGAAGCCTTAGGTGCTCCTATATCGGACGTTGATGGAATGGTCATTGGCGGGCACAGCGATACAGGAATGGTGCCGCTTGCAAGACATGCCACCAGAAATAGTGTGAAGGTTTCAGAATTCATGTCCTCAGACAGATTGGCCCAAGTAGTTGAAGACACCAAGGTTGGAGGAGCCACTCTGACAAAACTATTAGGTACTAGCGCCTGGTATGCTCCCGGAGCTGCTGTTTCCGGATTGGTACAAGCAATTGCCTGTGATCAGAAAAAACTATTTCCCTGCTCAACTTTCTTAGACGGAGAATACGATTTGAAAGACATCTGCATAGGTGTACCCGTAATCCTGGGGAGAAATGGGATCGAAAAAATTGTGAAAATTGACCTCGATAATGCGGAGAAAGCTAAAATGCAAGAGAGTGCCGAAGGGGTAAGAAATACAAACAATTTATTGCAGGTCTAGGGATCAAAATTGTTTTAATCTACAAGGCGTTCTCTCGGGAGCGCCTTTTTTTTTGGAGCGTTACAGCTATATACTTCCCTCTTAATCAATGGTATCTATTGCGCCATAAATCGCATAAATAAATTGTCAGTTCCTGCTGGAAATGATATATTTGCACGCTATTTACGGATACCATCAATTAATTCAAAACACAGATGCAGAATAAAGGACTGATTAAGCTTTTTGCTTTCTTGTTCGGGCTTGTGAGTATTTATCAACTCTCTTACACCTTCATAACCAGCAAGGTTGAAGGCGAAGCAGAGACATATGCTACCGCAAAGATCCCGTCTACCGTTGACAATTACGTCGCAGAACGCGAGGCTATGGAAGCCAGCTATTTAGATTCCATTGGGGACAATACGGTTCTTGGCTTCACGACTTACAAAGACGCCAAAAAGAAAGAACTCAACAAGGGATTAGACCTTAAAGGAGGGATCAATGTAACCCTTCAGATCTCGGTAAAGGATATCCTAAAAGGTCTTGCAGATAACACAAAAAACCCTGTCTTCAATAAGGCACTTGCCGATGCAGACGCGGCCTCCAAAGACAGTGATGATACCTACATCGATCTTTTCTTTGATGCTTTTGACAATATCAAAGGGGATACAAAACTCGCAGCCCCGGATATTTTTGCCAACAAAGGCTTAAGTGATGAGATCAATTTTCAAATGACAGATGATCAGGTAAAACCTATCATCCGAAGGAAAATAGACGAATCTATAGTGTCGGCTTTTGAAGTGCTGCGCGAACGTATTGACGGATTTGGCGTTACACAACCCAACATTCAAAGGGAAGGTACCTCAGGGCGTATCCTGGTAGAATTGCCGGGAGCGAGAGATATTGCCAGAGCTCAAGATCTGCTTTCCAGTACTGCACAACTCGAATTCTGGGAGACCTACGAACCCGGTAACCAAAGCCTAATTAATTTCTTTATTCAGGCCAACGACCGATTAAAGACCATGGTTGAAGCTAATCCCGAAGAGGAAGTTAAAGAAGCTTCGGAAATAGATTCTTTATTATCCGATGTGGCTCAGGATTCTCTGGACCTTACGGCAGAGAGAAATCCACTATTTGAAAAATTACAGCTGAACGGACCGGGGTATGCCATTGGTATTGCCGCGATAAAGGATACCGCCGAGATTGGAACCTGGTTAAGGATGCCCGAAATTCGCAGATTACTGCCTGCAGAAGTACAGTTCACTAAATTCCTATGGGAACGCCCTTCTCAGGATTCGGAGGTAGCTGGTCTATTTGCTTTAAAGTCTAACAGAGATAATTCACCACGGATCAGTGGAGATGTAGTGAGCGATGCCAGAGATCAGTTCGACCAGTTCAACAGGCCGTCTGTAGGTATGGACATGAACGTACGTGGTGCCAAAGAATGGGAAAAACTGACCAGCGAAGCAAACCTAAACAACACAGGAATTGCTATCGTGCTTGATAATAAGGTATATACCGCACCCGGGGTTTCTCAGGTAGGGGGTATTTCCGGAGGTAGTTCAGAGATTTCAGGAACCTTTACCGTAAATGAGACCAAGGATATTGCCAATGTTCTCAGGGCAGGAAAATTACCGGCCTCTGCGGATATTATCGATTCCTTTGTGGTAGGACCTTCTCTTGGTCAGGAGGCCATAGACAGCGGGTTTACCTCTTTTATCATCGCTATGGTCTTCGTATTGATATGGATGATCTTCTACTATGGAAAAGCAGGTATATTTTCGGATATAGCCTTGAGTTTTAACATTGTATTGATCTTTGGAGTGCTGGCTAGTTTAGGGGCTGTGCTTACCCTGCCGGGTATTGCAGGTATCGTATTAACCATAGGGATGTCTGTAGATGCCAACGTACTGATTTTTGAAAGGATCAAAGAAGAAGTACAAAAAGGCAAAGGGAAAGGACAGGCCATCAATGATGGTTTTAACAATGCCTTGTCCTCTATCCTGGATGCGAACATCACAACGGGCCTAACCGCCATGATCTTACTCGTATTTGGATCCGGACCTATTAAAGGATTTGCGACTACCTTGATCATAGGTATTCTTACCTCGCTGTTTACCGCGATATTTATTACAAGACTTTTGGTTGACTGGTATATTTCAGGAAAAGGAAGATCGCTTACCTTCTCTACTTTTATTACCAAGAACCTGTTCAACAATGTGAATATCGACTTCCTGAAAAAGCGAAAGATCGCTTATGTCATTTCTGCGGTCGTTATCATATTTGGAGTAACCTCTTTATCAACTCGCGGCTTAGACCAGGGGGTAGATTTTGTAGGGGGAAGGAATTACCAGATACGCTTTGTAGACCCTGTCAGCCCTGCGGAGATCACTAACGATCTAACTGCAACTTTGGGAAGCGCCAGTGCTAAGACCTTTGGGGATGCCAACCAGATCATGGTCACCACTAAATACAAAGTGGATGTGCAAGGCACCGAAGTGGATGATGAGATCCTGGGGATCTTATTTACTTCCCTGCAAAAATATTTACCGGACGGAGCTACCTACGAGGATTTTATCCCCGGAGGAACCAACGAGAATATTGGGG